>NZ_JBLZFX010000012.1:0-96794 GCF_050753345.1 Alkalinema pantanalense CENA528
TCTCCATAGAGTTGGCAATACTCATCGACAAAGCGAATCGTTGGTCGAGCTTCTCTGGAGGCGGACATCAGTTGCTAGGCTCTCTAAACTCTACTCTCTCTATTCTAAATTCCTCTGCTTAGAGTGACTGAAGAGGGATAAACTGACTTGCAAATGAGAACCTGCGTGGCAGCTAGTGTCGAGAGCGTTATGGCTTAGAAAACACATAATCTCCTTTAGCTCGAACGTCATATCATTAAAGTTGAGTGGAAGTCTTGTGATGGCAGCTTTTCGAAATGATAGTTTAGATCAGTCATCTGACTTAGATTGGAGTACTCCTAATCTGCAGCTTGAAAAGGTGATATGTACGGATAAGGTTTTCCGGTACTTATCCCAGGAGGAAATTGAGCAGTCTCCAGAAATTGAGGAGTTTGTTACACTGTTTTTGCACTCCAATCAGTTGCCCCCTGAGCAAGTAGTAAATATCTGTCAGCAGTTGAATTTACTTCAACAAAGATTACAGCATCATCTGATTGTCTTGTTTGAGGCCCTAGCCCATATTGGTGATTTACAATTTTGGTTACCTATGGAGAATCAAAATAATATCTCTATGGATTTTATTAGAGATACAAAAGATTTGTGGGAGAAGACAGAACATTTACATGCTGATTGTGAACAATTGATTGAGCTTACGAATCGATATGCTCAATTACAGCCTAAATTACAGCAGGGTAGGGAGCGAACAGAAGAAACCCTAGAGTTTTTCATTGATAGTATTCGTTATATCAATAAGTATTTAATGGAGCAAGTTCCTAACCTCATGTTTGGAAGCCGGGAAGATTGGCCACAGAATTCAAGGCGCTTGTATCGCTATATCAACGAACTACATAGTTTTATTAATCGCGTGATAAGACTTTTGCAAGGACACCTACGAGATCGCTTGCCGTCTGATATTGTACATCATTACGACTTAGACAATATCAAGCAACTTGAAGAGCAAAAAGGAATTAATCATGGGAATTAGGCAAAAACTTCGCACATGGCTATTGAATAATGGGCAGGAGCATGGATTAAGAGAAATAGTCCAGCCAGTTCCTAAAAAGGAACTAACAGTGATTGACAATGCTCAGTTTCATCACTTGTATAAAAAAGGGGAAACTGATTTTCGGGATTGTCGTTTTGAGGGAGTTGATTTTTCAGGCGTGACTCTACGCAACCTTGATTGTCGAGGATCTTGTTTTCAAGCAGTCAAAGATCTGCACCGTCATAGTGTGAATTTAGCTGGGGCTGATCTGTCTGGAGCTAACTTCAGTAGAATGAATTTAAGTGGACTCGATTTTAGTAGAAGCGTACTTTGTAATGCTATTTTTGTGGGTACAAACCTGAGTCGAGCTTGTTTTTACGAAGCGCAGCTAGATGGTGTAGATTTCACAAAAGCTGATTTGTATTGGGCCGATCTTGCAGGAACCCAAATACGCAACGCAATTTTAAATGATGCAAATTTCGAGTGTGTTGACTTGTATGGAGCTAATCTTGACGCTAGTGTAACAGGGTGTAACTTTACTGGAGCCAGATTACCCTATGGGATCAGCTTTAAAAAGCCTGAAGTGGCGCAGAAAATGAGGATTTTTGGGGAATACTGAGAATATTGTAGGTTTCAGCGAAGTGGTTGAGGTGTGATATGACTCAAGGTAATTACCTTCCAAAATTACCAGAGGATGACAACTGGAAGGATTGGCTTGCTAGCTCTATTAAGTATATCTGTCATAGACAGTTGAAAGATCGTACTCGTTATATTAATCAACTGATCACCGGCTTATACAAGAGCAAAGTCTGCTTCGCTTTCAGAACCAAGTTCTCTACCTTATCGCAGCATGATTACACAGATGCCCTTCATGCTGCGTTGCTAGATCTGAGGAATAATCTATGCGAGTCTATCTCAAAAGATGAAGGACGGCAGAGGAAGTCCTACCTAGACTGTGGAGTTGGGGCCTTGCCCTATTTTTTGACGGTTTTACGAAGTAGATTGATCGATATTACAAGGGCGGAACAAGCGATCGCTAGGAAAGAGGCTGCAGGAAGAGATCCCTCTGATCTATCGTCAGGTGCGGAGGAAACACCGGCAACGAAGAGCTTGCTGGAAACCTACAGGGAGCTCTTGCACAAGGATACCGATGGAGAACTAGCTAAAACATCAAGTCGTAAGTATCCTCAAATGACGGCTCAAGCTGTCTTGCTTTTGCGGGCGGAAGGTATGAGCTTCAAAAAAATTTCTAAGCAGCTGCAAGTGCCTTATGATCGCCTAGTCAATAAGCGTGATGGATTTTTCCCGACTAAATGTCATCCTCTGCAGGAGAAATATGCTGAACTGGCAATGAAAATGATTGATAACGATGAATAACTGACGTAATCATGTTGAATTGAGGTAACCCTATGGCTACGAACTCAGACTATTCAGAAGAGTGGCTGCCAACGGCAGAAGAATTAGCTGAAATTGTTGTTCCTAATGAGCCAAGTGATATTGAAAATGCAGTTCCAATTCCGATCGCGAGTCAGGCACGGCATTTAGCGAATACTTATTCAGCGGAGCAGCCTAACTCTGAGAAAGCGCAACAAGTTCGGAGAAATACATTAGCAGTTTTAGTATTACGGAGTTATCTTGCGTTTCATGGGTATGTGGTTGATTTAGAGGCAAGTGAATGCTGGAATCCGATTTTACGTCAGTTGGGGGATGTAGCAGATCTTATGGTTTCTGAGCTAGGTCGTTTGGAGTGTCGAGTTTTTGAAGTAGGTGCAGAATTTTGCCCGTTGCCGGAAGAAGCGCAGTTAGATCGCATTGGATATGTGGCGATCGAGCTGTGTGCGGATGATTGCTGGGGATGGGTGCTGGGATATCTGCCAGAGCCGGATCATGGTGAGATGATACCTGCTTTGCAGAGATCGCAATTAGTGCCGATTGAGCAGTTAAATGAGCAATTGGAGCGGCTGGGGCGGTTGAATCAGGTTATGCCTGTTGTGTTTCGAGAGCAAGGGCTGGAGGAGCCTTGGCCTGAGGAGGATCGATTGGCTGTTGTGGCACTACTAGAACGGATTTATCGAACGAAGGGTACTTTGAAACGAGTATGGGCTGCGGAGTCTGCGATTCAGGAAGAGTGGAGGGCTGAGGATGTGAGCACATCTGATTCTGAATTGGTGACGGGAAATCTACGATCTCTGAATGAGGATAGTAGGGCGAAATTACGTAGAGTGTTAACAGAAATATATAAGCAGTTAGCTGAATAATCTGTGTGTGAGTGGCTGAATACTTTTTAGCTGGATCTGGCAAAGGTAGGTTTTTGAATGGAAGATTGGATTACGAGTTACCAGGAGCAACTTAAGATTTACACTCGCTCTACTTTTCCGTTGCAGTGGGCCAAGCTTCAAAAGGATTTGGGAGATGGTTACCAGAAGCAAACTTTTGGAGATCGCAGCACGAATCTAGAAATGGCGATTATAGCCTATCAACAGGCTTTGGGTGTTTATAGCCAGGAGAAAAATCCTGAAGAATTTGCAGAGGCAGCATTTCAGTTGGGAAATGTCTATCGCGATCGCGGGGTGGGTAATCGATCTGATAACCTAAAGTTAGCAGATGCATCCTACCAGCAAGCATTGGCAGTTTTCACCTATGAAGCATTTCCTGATAAGTGGGCACTGGTTCAGATTAATTTGGGTTGTGCTTACCAACGTTTATCTTCCAAGACTTTAGATGATCTGGAAGTAGCGATTTCAGCCTATCAAAAAGCCTTACGGGTCTTCACACCGGAAAAAGATCCAGTCAATTGGGGCTGGACAATGTTTGCTCTTGGCTCGGTCTGCCGCGATCGCCCCTCTGAAGATCTACAGGAGAATTATGAGATTGCGATCGGTTATTTCAATCGAGCCCTAGAGGTCTATAACGTATCAACAGATCCAATTAATTGGGCGGGTACCCAGATTTGTTTGGGCAATTTGTATCGCAGCCGTTTAGCAGGCGATCGATCTGAGAATTTAGAGCAGGCGATCGCGATTTTCAATCATGTTTTCGATGTTTACACCAAGGAGCAGTATCCAGAAGGGTGGGCACTGGTTCAGCACAATCTAGGCTGTGTTTACTTTGATCGAATTGTGGGCGATCGGGCAGACAATATGGAGCAGGCGATTGCTTGCTACAATAGAGCGCTTGAAGTGAGAAGTCGTGAGAACCAACCCTTTGATTGGGCAAGTACGTTGAGCAATCTAGGAGCTGCTTATCGTAATCGACTCATTGGCAATCAACAAGAGAATACTGAGGTTGCAATCCGGCTATATTATCAGGCATTGGAGGTACGAACCTATGAAGCTTGTCCACAAGACTGGGCATTGACGCAACAGAATTTGGGTAATGCCTATAAAAACCGTTTTGCAGGTAGCAGCCGGGAAAATCTGGAGCAGGCAATTAAGTGTTATGAGTCAGCAGCTAGGGTTATTGGGTATGGTAAATTTTATGAGCAGTGGGCTAGTGCTCAGGAATCCTTAGGGCTATGGTTTCATGATGCTACAGAGGGCGATTGTGCAGAGAATCTAGAACGGGCTATTGAAGCCTATACTCAAGCGCTTTCATTCTATACAGAAGCAAATTATTCAGAGACGTGGGCAAGGCTGCAATATAATTTGGGATTAGCTTACCAAAATCGAATTGAGGGAGATAAGGCTGAAAATCTAGAATTATCCATTTTTCACTATCAGCAGTCTTTAGAGGTTAGAACCCGTGAGACTAATCCAGAAAAGTGGGCAGCTACCATTTCCAATTTGGGATTGTCTTATAGTGAACGCATTGAGGGCGATCGTGCAGAGAATCTGGAAATGGCGATCGAATGTTATCTCCAAGCACTAGAAGTACAAACTCGTGAAACTTTTCCTACGGATTGGGCTTGGTTACAGGCTTCTCTTGGATATGCTTATCGAAATCGAATTGAGGGAGATAGGGCTAAAAATCTAGAATTATCCATCTTTCATTATCAGCAGTCTTTAGAGGTTAGAACCCGTGAGACTGATCCAGAAAAGTGGGCAGATACTATTTCCAGTTTAGGATTCTCTTATAGTGAACGCATTGAGGGCGATCGTGCAGAGAATCTGGAAATGGCGATCGAATGTTATCTCCAAGCACTAGAAGTACAAACTCGTGAAACTTTTCCTACGGATTGGGCTTGGTTACAGGCTTCTCTTGGATATGCTTATCGAAATCGAATTGAGGGAGATAAGGCTGAAAATCTAGAATTATCCATTTTTCATTATCAGCAGTCTTTAGAGATTAGAACCCGTGAGACTGATCCAGAAAAATGGGCGGATATTCTAGCTACTTTGGGTGATTTGTATAAACACCAAATTGAGGACGATGAGGCTGCAAATTTAGAACGAGCACTTGAATGTTATCTCCAAGCACTAGAAGTAAAAACATACGAAGTTTTCCCTGTAGAGTGGGCTTCCCTACATGCTGCTCTTGGATCTACTTACGGATCTCGTCTTCAAGGTGACAAGGCTGAAAATCTGGAATCATCCATTTTCCATTATCAACAGTCTTTGCAAATCAGGACTTGTGATGCTGACCCTGAAGGATGGGCAGATACTATATTTTATTTAGGAACATCTTATAGTCAACGAATCTTAGGTGACCGTGCTGAAAATCTGGAACAGGCAATCGAGTGTTGTCTACAAGCGTTGTCAGTGAGAACTCGCGAAGCCTTCCCCAGAGAATGGGCCTGGTTACATTCTGCTCTTGGATATCTTTATAGGAAGCGCCTTAACAATGAGAAAGCTCAAAATTTAGAATGGTCTATTTTTCACTATCAGCAGTCTTTAGAAATTAGAACCCGTGAGACTGATCCAGAAAAGTGGGCAGATACCCTTTCCAGTTTAGGATTCTCTTATAGTGAACGCATTGAGGGTGATCGAATCGAAAACTTAGAGTGTGAGATCCAGTGCTATCTCCAGGCATTAGAAAAATTTGACTCTACTCAATTTTCGCAATTTTGGGGGAGCCTGATACTAAATCTGGGTGCGAGCTATGCAAATCTCTACTTGGCTGATAACCAAAGGCTGGAAATGCTAGAGGAGGCTATAAAGTGGTCACAATACAGTTTGCAATTTTTTGATTTTCATGATTTTCCGATGGAATGGGCTGGAGCTCAGCTTAATTTAGCAACAGCAAGTATTTACTATTCCAAGCACAGGAATGCTAAAGATAATATTGAACTAGCTATTCAGTGTTTTGAGAATGTACTTCGAGTTTATGAGTCTTGCACAGAATCTTGGGCTTGTGTTCAACTGAACTTGGGTGTAGCTTATGGAGATCGCATTTTTGGGGATCGAGCTAATAATATTGAACTAGCTATTCAGTGTTTTGAGAATGTACTTCGAGTTTATGAGTCTTGCACAGAATCTTGGGCTTGTGTTCAACTGAACTTGGGTGTAGCTTATGGAGATCGCATTTTTGGGGATCGAGCTAATAATATTGAACTAGCTATTCAGTATTTTGAGAATGCACTTCAAGTCTTCACTAAAGAGCTTTTTCCTAGACAATGGGCACTAATTCAACAAAATCTATGTGCGACTTATACTGACGGAATTACTGCTACAGTTGGTAGAAAGAACTTTGAGTTAGCCATTCAATCTGGTCAATTAGCATTAAAAGGACATGAATTTTCTTCAACTTCATGGGCACGTACACTACGTAACTTGGCAAATGCATATGTTTTGAACAATGAAACAATAAGATCAACTCAACATACTAACCTTATTGTTTCTTACTGCTATCAGGCTCTAGATGTATTCAATTATAGTATTTACCCAGAACAGTGGTCTGCAACCCAAAATACCTTAGGTCTGATTCATAGCCAAAACATAGTTAGTATTCATGATGATAATTGGAAAAAAGCATTATCATGCTTTCAAGCAGCTTTGACAATCAATACCCCATCAAGCCATCCTCTTCATTGCCGTATCTCAGGTGGAAATATGGGGGATATGGCTCTTCGCTTTGATTCTTGGAGTCTGGCTATCCAAGGATATCATTTAGCCATCGAAGCCACGGAGCAGCTTCGTAATTGGGGGATTACTGTCACGCGTCGTCAAGCAATCATTGAAGAATCATTTTCGATTTATGAAAAGATGATTCACGCTTGCATTCAGAACAATCAACTAGATCTCGCCCTCCAAACCCTAGAACGCACTCGCTCCAAGCGTCTCACCGACCTCATGGGCGCGCCCGATCTCTACCGAGACGGCAACATTCCTGAAATTGTCCAAACTCTACTCAAAGCTCTAGAAGAAACCCAACAAGAACTTAACCATCTCTACCATCAACAGAATGAAAACGAAGGGCGGACTTTCCTGCGAGATATTGTCCCCATCTCACTATCCCCCGAAAATCGCCAACAAAGAATCCAAGAACTAGAACTCCAAAAACGCACCATACTCGACGAACTAACCCGCCACGATGCCGTCTCCGCTGGCCTCCAACAAGTCCAACCCCTCCAAATCAGTACCCTCCAAACCAAACTCCTCACCACCCCCACCACCGCCCTCCTCAGCCTCTACACCACCGCTACTGATACCCACATCTTCATTCTTCGGCAGACCACCGTCGAACACTTCACCTGCCCTGGTCAAGGTCGAGATACCCTGCAAGCATGGTTGCTAGAAACCTGGATACAACCCTACGCCCAAGGCAAACTCCAGCGCTCCACTTGGCGCGAACAAATCCCTATCAAACTCCAACAACTCTCCCAAAAACTCGAACTCGATCGTCTCATAGCCCAACACCTCACCGACGTAACTGAACTTATCCTCATTCCCCATCTCTACCTTCACCTCATCCCCTTCACCGCCCTCCCCATCCACAACCAAACCCAGCTACTCGGCGATCGCTTCATTATTCGCTATGCCCCAAGCTGCCAAATCCTGCAATATTGCCACGATCGCGACCCACTCCCCCCCCAGCCACACTACGGCACCGTTGAAAATGCCACCGACGACCTACCCTGTGCCACCCTCGAAGGGAACTGGATCGCCCAACTTTTCAACGTTCCTAGCGATCGTCGGCTACGCGGCTCGCAACGAGCAACCCTCAACCAATATCGCCAACTGCTTGAACAAACTCAATCGATCGTCTCCTCCCACCACGCTACTTCCCGCCTCGATAATCCCCTCGAATCCGCCCTCATCCTAGGCAATCACCAACGCCTCACCCTAGGTCAACTCCTTTCCCCAGGCTGGCGATTTCCTCATCTCAATGATCTTTTTCTTTCCTGCTGCGAAACTGGAATGACCCTGCCCGAAAACTTAGCAGAAGAGATTCTCACCTTAGGGACAGGTTTCCTCTGTGCAGGCGCTCGTAGCGTCATCACCTCCCAATGGGCTGTCGATGACCTAGCCACTGCCCTCCTGTCCCGGTTCTACCATGAATATCGTCTTCCCACCAGCGATCGCCCAGCCTACAATCGCCCCCTCGCTTTGCAAAAAGCCCAACAAAAGCTTCGCACCCTTTCAGGCCAAGAATTTTCAGATCTTTATCAGCAAGAGATTGCAGCTTTTATCCAAGACGAGTGCGATCGTCTTGAGCAGGAATGCCAAATAATTGAGACTCACTATGAGCAAATCCCATCCAACTCCGAAGTCGCAGAACAGCTACAAACTCAGTACAACAACTATGCACTCTTAATCCAAAAGTTAGATGAGATCAAGCAATCTATTCCCTATCGAACTCAGCTAACCTTTCCGTTCCAGGAACCTTTCTACTGGGCAGGCTTCAAATGCGAAGGACTACCCTAGAAACACATAACACTCCCAAGCCGCTCCGTTAAGAAAGCAGAACCGATTAGATAGGTTCTAAAAGCTGTACTTACATATCAGGAGCTATTTATGCCTTGGAGTCAATACTACGAATGCCCCTTTAACGACAAAGGGGAGATTGATATGCGTCCCGTTGAGCACCATGCCCCTAACCGCAAGGGCATCTACGTCATTGCCACTAAAAACGGACGAACCTACAATCCGCAGTACATCGGTCGCTCTGGTAGCAGCATCTGGAAACGCTTGAAAGCCCACTTCTCTGGCAAAGGCAATCGAGTTGTTGCTTCCCTGCTGCAAGCAAAACGTAACGGTAACTACGGTGGCATTTTACCTAATGCTCTGTACTTCGCCTTTCTAGAAACCGATGAGCACAAGCTAATCGAAGCCGCTTACATTGATGCCAACGATCGACCCATTTGTAATCTCATTCGTGCTCGCTTGCCAGAAGGTCTACGAGAAGATGCTGTCTTGCATTCTGAACTAGAAGATTAAGCTGAACTCTCCAAATCACGATCGCTGTTCTCATAACTAATATTTTTAGGAGGGAGCAGCGATCTATTTTATGCCTGTAGATGAACCATAACTTCATTCAGAACAGTATGAATAATACCGTTCTATATCAAATTAGGAGATTCCTGAATGACTAGAAAAACAACTCAAAATAAATCCACAACGAAATCGACAAAAGGTAAATTTAGGATGCAATTTAAAGAAATGCTGATAAGCAGTTATTTGTGGTTCATCGCTAATCTTGTACCTGATCCAGAAGATTTCATGGGATTGGGGTACAAGTCTCCTGAACTGCGGAAAAATGCAGCGAAAGTAGCCTCTATTGTTTTTTGGGCAAGTTTTGTTGATTTGCTAACGAACCAATCACTGATGGAACTTTTCGTTGCAGGTCTACCTCGTCCTTTTCAAACTCTGCTAGGATTTGGCGTGAACTTTAGTCTTCTAGCCATCACCAATCACTTCGCCAGCCTTGCTACGAAGCAAACTGCAAAAACTCGTAAGCTTGCTAAAGTTGCAGTCACAGCTTTCATTGGTCTTAGTATTGTGAGATCGCTTTGTGCACCTCTCGGTACAGAGATCTTTCTAAACAGTGATGGCATTGCAGCCACTCATGCAAAAAATCTTGTTGCAGAGCAAGCGCACAAGATTGAAGAACTGCGCACTAACAAAGAGATCGAAACTTTAACAAAAAAAATTGCTGAATTAGACGAAAAATTGAAAAATCGTCAAGACCCAAACTGGGATAAGTATCAGATCGAAGTTGAAGGACGCTACGGTACAGATCCCTCCTGTGACCTCCCTGTCGAAAAACGTCCCTACAGAACTCACCTTAAGTGCCTCACTCAAGCAGTTGAGTCTCGCTATCAAGGGAAACGACAAGACTTCGAAAATAAGCGAATTGGGCTCGGCAACGATCTTCTCTTTCTAGAAAAGTACATGCCCGAAGTGTATGCCTTGAATTTTACCCCAGAGCGTCAGCTACGTTCTGGTATCGAAACCGCAAGGATCGCTATGCAGCACTTAGGTGGACGAATTCTGCAATTTGACTTGATGGGCTTAAGTCTTCCTCTAATTGCCTTTCTGATTTCAGCTATTACTAGCTATGGGGCTTGTGCATCTTCCATTAAGCTAGGTTTAAGTTCAGATGCAATGCTCTCCTACAATGAAGCTCTAGCTCGTGCACTCAACGCAAAAATAGCTGAAATCCAACAACTTCATCTATTGAAGCAATCAATTCTGGCCAAAAATGGAAGTAAAGGGGCTTAATAAGTAAAGGTTGCCCTCGGTGCAAGCACTAGCAGGCATTCCGTTACAAGCTTCAGGAAATCAGACTTCAGTCAAGTCAACCTAGTGAGGAATTTTCTTGCAAAATCCCTGTCAAAATTTATACTACAGTCAGACCTACTGGCTAGATTTTGCTTCTTATGACAAACTATACTCCCGGCTCAATTGTTACTTGCCGCGATCGACAATGGATCGTTTTGCCTTCTGATAGTCCAGCAGTTGTGCGGCTGCGTCCCTTGAGTGGGAGTGAAGACGAAGTTTGTGGAATCTATGAACCACTGGAGATTGAGCAGCTTAATTCTGCGACATTTCCGACTCCGCAGGCACAAAGTGTGCAGGATCATACAGCCGCGATTTTATTGATGGATGCAGCGCGGATGAGTTTGCGGAGTGGGGCAGGGCCATTTCGGTGTTTGGGACGTTTGTCAGTGCGGCCTCGACCTTATCAACTGGTACCTCTATTGATGGCGTTGCGGTTAGATACCGTACGGCTGTTGTTGGCAGATGATGTAGGGATTGGGAAGACGGTTGAAGCGGGACTGATTGCGCGCGAGCTACTGGATCGCGGAGAGATTCGCCGTATTGCCGTGTTGTGCCCACCCCATTTATGCGATCAGTGGCATTGGGAATTGCGGGATAAGTTCAATATTGATGCGGTAGTGGTCAGGTCAGGAACTGTTTCCAAACTCGAGCGGCAATTGCCGAATGGCGATCATCATATTTTCGGCTATTACCGTCATGTAATTGTGAGTTTGGATTATGCCAAGTCAGATCGCAGAAGAGCAAGTTTCCTAACCCATTGTCCCGATTTTGTAATTGTGGATGAAGCACACACTTGCACTGCTGTAAGTGAACAAAAAGGATCTGCTCAGCAGCAACGACATCAACTAGTAGAGGCCATCGCAGCCAAGCCTGAGCGCCATATGGTGTTGCTAACGGCAACGCCCCATAGTGGGATTGAGTCGGCATTTTTGTCTTTGTTGGGGTTATTGCAGCCGGAGTTTGAACAGTGGAACTTAGAGTGTTTGACCGAACAGCAGCGGGATCGGTTAGCTAGTCACTTTGTGCAGCGGCGACGGGCAGATGTGAAGCAGTGGCTGGGAAATGATACCCCCTTCCCGGAGCGGGACGCGATCGAGTCAGCTTACAAGCTATCTAAAGATTATCGAGATTTATTCGATCAGGTTTATGGGTTGGCAAGAGGTCTACTCACCGGAGCAGACGGATTATCTTATGCTCAGCAACGGGGACGCTATTGGGCTGCATTGGCATTGATTCGCTGTGTCATGTCTTCTCCAGCAGCAGCGATCGCGACTTTGACCCGGCAAATGGATAAGACAGTGGAGAGTGAATTACCGGAGGAAAGCCTAGATGAGGCACTGATGGGGGCTTATGTCTATGACCCAACGGAGCAGGAACAGGTGGTGGATGCAGCTCCATCGATGGTGGTGGAGCAGGGAACAACGTTTTATAAAGAGTCTGAACGACGGAAGCTAAAGTCGTTTGTGCAGGCGGCAGAGAAGTTGGTTGGGGCGAAGGATTCTAAGTTTCAAGCGGTACTATCGATCGTAGAAGGGCTACTAAAGGAAGGACTGAATCCAATCATTTGGTGCCGCTATATTGCCACAGCAGAATATGTAGCAGATTTGTTGCGGCAAAAGTTAGAGAAGAAAGGGCGACAAATCCGTGTCATGGCAATTACGGGAACGCATTCGGAGGATGAGCGGGAGATTCGGCTGGAAGAACTGATGGAGTATCCCCAACGAGTGATGGTTGCAACGGATTGCTTGAGTGAAGGGGTGAACCTTCAGGAGCATTTCAGTGCAGTAGTTCACTATGATTTACCCTGGAATCCCAATCGTTTGGAACAACGGGAAGGTCGCATCGATCGCTACGGCCAACCTGCAAAGGAAGTGAAAAGTTTCTTGCTACATGGTGATAATAATCCGGTGGATCAGGCTGTTCTGGATGTTTTGATTCGTAAAGCGGTGGAGATACACAAAGCATTGGGAATTACGGTACCTGTCCCGATGGATAGTACGTCGGTTTCAGAGGCAGTGTTCCAGTCGTTGTTCGACCGAGCCGATCGAGCGGAGCAGTTGACGCTGTTTGGGCAATCGGTGGAAGCCGAACAATTGTCTTTAATAGATTTATTAGAAGATGAAGTTTCTGCAATTGGTCTGGTACATAAACGCTGGAAGCAAGCCGTCGATCGGGAACGGGCAAGTCGGACGAAGTTTGCTCAAAGAGCGATTAAGCCAGTGGAAGTAGAACAGGAATTGCTAGAGTCGGATCAGGTTTTAGGATGTGAAGCGGATGTGGAGCGGTTTGTAGTAGAAGCTTGTAAGCGGTTGAACTATCCACTAGTGAAGCAAAAGCATGGCTACCTTTTGAAAACGATTCCGGTGTTTTTGGAGTTGAGTTTAGGGAATCGATCTCGGACAATTGCGTTTAGTACGCCCTTAGCTGAAGGGGTAGAGTATATTGGGCGGAATCATCCGTTGGTAGAAGGGTTAGCACGATATTTGTTGGAGGAGGCGCTGGATAAGCTGGAGGAACCAACTGCCGCGCGTTGTGGCTTAGTAGTAACGGATGGAGTAGAAAAGCGAACAACCCTATTGTTGTTACGGTTGCGCCATGTACTAGAGGAAAAGCATCGTGGGGCAGCGGGGCAGCAGCTTCTGGCAGAGGAATGTTTGGTAGCGGGGTTTGTGGGACCTCCCTCTGATCCGTTGTGGTTGAAGGATGAAGCGGCACTGAAATTATTACAGTCGGTGGAGCCGGTTGCTGATGTTCCGATCGCCTATAAACGGGCAGAAATTGATGAGTTGTTGGAGCGCTTGGATGAGTTGGCAGAAGATTTGGCACTAGTTGCACAAATTCGGGCAAAGGTTTTGGAGCAATCACACTGTCGGGTGAGAAACATCACCAAAGAAGGACAAGTTAAGGTGCGACCTCAAGTGCCAATGGACGTGCTGGGGATTTATATATTAGAACCAGGCAATCGAAAAAAGTAATGTTAGATAGGCATTACAGTAGGTCTTGATGCAGCAGCAGTCGTGGTTGAGCTGCCATGCATGTTTGATATGTGTATCGGATAGGGCGGCTCCCAGCGATCGCGAAATCTGCCTACATCAGACGGTGCACTCTAGTTTTTTCCTGCTTCATATTAGTTGGTCAAAACTTTAGAAATTAGTCGTGATTGTCAGTGCTATATTATTTTCTGTTAGATGAATATAATAAATAACTCTTTTGTGTGATTGCAGAAGTGATGTTGTTTATGCAGGTTTTAATGATGCAGTTCAGGTGATTGGGGTTACTGAAAATTCCAAAAAAGCCTGAGAAATCTTGATAATCAGTCATTTTTTGTGGGCACTCTATCTGGGAAAGAAAAATTTCCCTGTTTATTCCTGATGAGTGTTCTCGCGATCTGTACAGAGAACAGACTACGTGGATCTGCGGTACTCAAGGCTATGTATTTGACTTTACTCGGCTAACGGTTAGATCCATCTACCCACTTCTCAATCGGAGTTACGAAAATGACTGTTGCAGGAATCTCGCTCGTTGGGGTGCAGATTGAAGGCAATTTGCTGGCATCGGATATGCCTATGGAGCTTTTGGCCGGTGGGCTAAAGGGGCAACAGAGTGAAGATTTTGGGTTGAGCCGATCGGATAAGTTGGCGGATGAGATTGCGATCGCTTGGGGTGATGCAAAGGCTTATTGGGCAGCGTTTCAGCGGATGGTGGCGCGGTTGCCGGAGGAGGATACGGCGACGAGTGTGACTCGCGAGTATTGGGTAGTACCGTTGCTGAGAAGTTTGGGGTTTGATCCGGTTTATACGCGGACTGCGGAAGTGGTGGATGGGCAGACGTTTGCAATTTCCCATCGAGCGGAACCGGGGGAGAATAAGCCACCACTCCATGTTGTGGGTTGTCGGGTGGATTTGGAGAAGCGGCCTCCGAGTGGGAATCCGCGTTTGTCGGCCCATGCGTTGGTGCAGGAGTATTTAAATCGGACGGAGCATTTGTGGGCGATCGCGACCAATGGTTTGCGTTGGCGCTTGTTGCGGGATTCGTCGCTGATGACGCGCTTGACTTATGTGGAGTTTGATTTAGAGCAGATTCTCAATGGGGAGAATTTTGCGGAGTTTTGTTTATTTTATCGATTATTCCATCGATCGCGGTTGCCGCAGGGGATGGAGGATGCGGATGATTGTTTGTTGGAGTTTTACCATCAGGAGTCGATTCAGCAGGGTGGGCGAGTGCGAGATCGCTTGCGGGATGGGGTGGAGCAGGCTTTGGTGACGTTGGGGAATGGATTCCTTCAGCATCAGGCGAGTGGGGCTTTGCGGGAGCAGTTGGCGAGTGGGGAGTTGTGTGCGACGGATTATTATCGGCAGTTGTTGCGGTTGATTTATCGGTTGCTGTTTTTGATGGTGGCGGAGGCGCGGGATTTGCTGCTGGAGGGCAGTGATGATGAGAAGCGCCGGGTTTATCAGGAATATTACAGTGTGGAGCGGTTGCGGTTGCGATCGGAGAAACTCAGTTGGCGACGGGAGGGGTTTCAGGATATTTGGCAGGGCTTGTTGGTGACGTTTCGCTTGTTTGAGGGGGATACGGAGAATTGGCGGGGTGCTCTGTTGGGGTTGTCGCCGCTGAATGGAGATTTATTTGGGAAGGGCAGTTTGCCTGCGCTTTCCGCCTGTGGGTTGGATAATCATGATTTACTGACGGCAGTTCGATCGCTCTCCCTCTACGAACAAAAAGGTCAGTTGCGGCGGGTAAACTATGCGGCTATTGACGTAGAAGAGTTTGGCTCCGTGTATGAAAGCCTGCTCGATTTTCATCCTCAGGTACGGCAGCGTAATGGCATTTATGAGTTTCTTTTGGTGTCAGGAAGTGAACGAAAAACGACGGGAAGCTATTACACGCCACGAGAGTTGGTGCAGCAGTTAATCAAGTCTGCATTGGAACCTGTAATGATGGATCGATTGCAGGGATTGACAACTGCTAAGGAAAAAGAAACGGCTCTATTGAATTTGAAAATCATTGATCCGGCTTGTGGTTCAGGCCATTTTCTGTTGGCGGCGGCAAGGCGAGTTGGACTGGAGTTGGCGCGGGTGCGGACGAATGAATTGGAGCCGGGGGATGCACCGCGTCGGGAGGCCCAGCGGGCAGTCATCCAAAACTGTATCTATGGGGTGGATTTGAATCCGTTGGCGGTGGATTTGTGTAAGGTTGGGCTATGGATTGAGGGCTTTTGTAAGGGGCGGCCTTTGTCGTTTTTGGATCATCGGATTAAATGTGGGAATTCATTGGTGGGGGTGTTGGATTTGGAATGCCTGAAGGATGGCATTCCGGATGAGGCATATAAGCCTGTGACGGGGGATGTGAAGGCGATCGCAGCGGATCTCAAGAAGCGTAATAAGAAGGAACGATCGAATCGTGATCAGTTATCGATTTTTGAGGAGTCGATCGAGGCAGATTTACCGGAGATTGCTGAAAAGTGGAGTGCGGTGGGAGCTTTGCCGGAGGAGACGGCGGCGGATGTGCGATCGAAGAAGCTGCGGAATTTGGAGTTGAAGCGAGATCGGCAATGGCTGACGAGTGTGGAGGCTTGTAATCTCTGGACGGCGGCGTTTTTTATGCCGTTGACTGAGGAGAATTTGGCGGTGTTGCCGACGAGTGAGGGGTTGACGCGGTATTTGCGGGAGCAGAAATCGGGGACGAAAGTTAAGAATTCGCTGGGAGAAATTGTTGCAGCCGCTAATGAGTTGGCGCGGAAGAATCGCTTTTTCCATTGGCCGCTGGAGTTTCCGCAGGTGTTTGAGCAGGGTGGTTTTGATTGTGTTCTAGGAAATCCACCTTGGGAACGGATTAAGTTACAAGAGAAAGAGTTTTTTGCAGCAAGAGAGCCTGAAATTGCTAGTGCAGCCAATAAAGCTGAGCGAGAAAAACTAATCAAAAAATTAGCGCACGAGAATCCATTGCTATTGCAGCTTTTTGAGGATGCGAAACATCAAGCAGAGGCTCAAAGTAAATTTGTTCGTGAGTCGGGTCGGTTTCTTTTGACTGCGGTAGGTGATGTCAATACTTACGCAATTTTCTCGGAAACTGCACGTAATCTGCTTTCCACATCAGGCAGTGCAAGCATTATTGTCCCGACTGGAATTGCGACTGATGATACTTGTAAGAGGTTTTTTGGAGATTTAGGACAATCACAAACTCTTGCAAGTTTATACGATTTTGAAAACCGAGAGAAACTTTTTGCTGCGGTTGATAGCCGTATGAAATTCTCGCTGCTAACCATGACTGGGAAAGCAACTGACATGAGTAAGTTTTCGTTCTTCTCAACGAATGTCAGACATTTGGATAATCCTCAGCGGGTCTTTAGGTTATCGGCTCAGGAAATTGCGTTACTGAATCCGAATACTTTGACATGCCCGGTGTTTCGGACAAAAGCTGATGCTGAATTAACCAAGAAAATCTACAAGCAAGTTCCAGTTTTGGAAAATGAAAAAACTGGCAAAAATCCTTGGGGTATTTCATTTGCTCGATTATTTGATATGTCCAATGACAGTGGATTATTTCATACGGACGTAGACGATTCGGATGAAAAATTTGTGCCACTCTATGAAGCGAAAATGCTGCACCAGTTTGACCATCGCTGGGCAACCTATGACGACGAAGGCAACACTAGCGACATCACTGATGCCGAAAAAGCTGATCCGGAGTTTCTGCCATTGCCGCGCTATTGGGTAGAACGATCGGAAGTGAACGATCGATTGAGCGATCGATGGAAAAAAGATTGGCTCATCAGTTTTAGGGATATTTGTCGATCGACCGATGAACGCACAGCCATTTTTAGCTTGCTACCAAAAGTTGCGATTGGAAATAATGCACCTATTGTCATTCCGGCTATTGATGACGCTCGAAAAGTAAGTTGTCTACTGGCTAATTTTTGCTCACTAACGTTTGACTTTGTAACTCGCCACAAAGTCGGCGGAACTCACATGAACTTCTTTATCGTGAAACAACTCCCCGTCCTCACCCCCGAAACTTACACCCAATCCGACATCGACTTCATCGCCCCTCGCGTCCTCGAACTCGTCTACACCGCCTGGGACATGCAACCCTTCGCCCAAGACATGGGTTACACAGGCGCTCCCTTCCCTTGGAACCCAGAACGTCGTGCAACGCTCCGTGCCGAACTCGATGCCTACTACGCCCATCTCTACGGCCTCACCCGCGACGAACTGCGCTACATCCTCGACCCCGCCGACCTCCACGGCCCCGACTTCCCCAGCGAAACCTTCCGCGTCCTCAAAAACAAAGAAATCAAAGAATACGGCGAATACCGCACCCAACGCCTTGTCCTCGCAGCTTGGGATCAAATGTTCGAGCAATCCACCCGCAAATCTCCCCGTCAGCAGGCAGCATAACCATGACCTACACCAAACAAAACCCACCCGTAAACCCTTGGCAGAACCTCGTCGCTCAAAGCATCCATGAGCCAGGAACGATCGAATGGCTGGAATCCAACATCGAAAACATTTACCGTTCCACCCTGCACCAAATCGGCTACTACGGCAACATCGACCACCTCTTCCCCACCCCCAACCTCGAAAACCAATGGCTCTATGACGAAACCACCAATAGCTGCATCGGCTACTTCATCACCCGCTACGAAGAGCTTTACGGCAGTTGGAGCCATGACTACGCCTATCGATCGCACTTCTTCCAAATCCACTGCGACGATCGCCCTGCCTACTACACCGCAGGCGATCCACCAGAATTCCTAATCGAGCAATTTCGCGATCAAGGTAAGGAAATCGTGCCCTGGGAAAAAGCACTCAGTTCAGATCATCCCCTCTTACAAAAAGCCAAAGCTGAATGCCTAGAACTGGGACTCAACAAAGGAACAGCAACCCGCATCTGGAATAAAACAATCCCAGATAGCTTTTGGGAAGCCTGGGAAAGTCGGAAAAATCAAAAATAACACCACCACTGCGATTTATTTATTCTCCACCAACCATGCTTCCAACTGTTTCACTGTCTGCAAACCAAACATGGCTTTCCCCAAATCACTCATCCGTTCCGGAGACATCATAGAAACCTGAGCCGTCACCGTTTCTGGCAAATCTCCCAAATGATTTGTCAATAACTCCAGCAAGAAGCTCGATTTGACGGTATTGCCCTGCTTCTCAGCAATCTCCTGATAAGCCCGCGTATCTTCAATCCGCACATCTTGAATATTAAACATTGCCTCTACTCCTTCCCAGCCTAACTGTGGAAATCGATAAACCATGATAGTACTGATCCACTCAATTATATCGCGCCGTTGCCCAAGCACTGTCCCCCGCTCCAGCAGTACCCTCGCCCGATCGACAACCTCCGCATCCGACACCACCGTCAACAACGCCAACCCCACTGCTAGCGGCTGATCCTGCCAATCTTCAATCTCATCCAGATAAATCCGTACCACCTGTTCACCCAACAGCAGCGATCGATACCACCCCCACTGCGTCGGCTCCAAACTCCGCGAACCAAAAATAATCACCCCACCCCAATCGTCATATGCCACTTCCGATCGTCGTAGGAAAACAAACAGTTCCGCAAAAAAGCGCTTGTAAAGCTCCTCATCTTTCTGAAACTGCACCTCCCCAAAAAATACCACCTTGGGCGATGCATCCTCCGGTGGCAAAAAGACCCCATCGATCCGAAACGCCGTTTCCTTCACCTCAATGGACTCAAATCGATAGCGTTCAGCATTGGGAAAATTCGGATCAATCAAATCAAACAATAATTCCGGCGATCGCTTAAACAATTGATAAAAAATCGAATCCCGTTTCATTCTCAACTCAGCAATCAGAATCAATCAATCGTACTACTGGCGGATACACTATGAAATTCTCAGTCAACCTCCAAGACCTGCTCCAACAAAACGAAGAAGCGATCGTCGCCATGAGCACCTTCATTGCCCAAGGCATGGCCGAGGTTGACTGTAGCGCTGTTGCAACAATCCCCCCAACCCAACTCGAGCTCCTCTTCAGCAACATCCCAACCACCTGGACAGAAACCAACCTCACCAACGCCTTTCACAACGCTGCCAACGCCCTCCAGCAGCAATTCCTCCAACACCTCGGCCTCACCCCCGTCATCCCTACCCTCAGCCCAAAACAACACACCCAATCCAATCGCCTCGATATCTTCAACCTACGCGATGAAGTCGTCCAAGACTACCGCAGCTACATCGAGAGCTTCCTCCGTATCCGCGACTCTCGCGTCAAAAACTTCGTCTCCGACCAACTCGACAGCGGTGCACTCTGGAAAGCCCCCCTCCTCCAACTCAACCCCGCCTACAAACCCGGAGCAACGGTCACAGAACTCATCCAGCAAGGCATCTTCCATCCAGACTGCGCCAAATACTTCTCCAAAAACGGCCAACCCTACCGCTACCACTACCACCAAGAACAAGCCTTCCGCACCGCCCAAAGCCAACAGCCCTACGTCGTCACCACAGGCACAGGCTCCGGCAAAAGCATGACCTATGTCGCCCCCATCTTCGACGACATCCTCAAAAATCCCGACATCAAAGGCGTTCGGGCCATCCTTGTCTACCCCATGAACGCCCTAATCAACTCCCAAGAAGAAGAACTCAACAAATTCCTCAGCCAAGTCCCCGATACCCCCATCCGCGTTGCCAAATACACCGGACAAGAATCCCTCACCCAAAAAAACGACATCCAAAATAACCCGCCCCACATCCTCCTGACCAACTACGTCATGCTCGAACTCATGCTCACCCGAATGCATGAGAAAACCCTAATCGAATCTCCCGACCTCAAATTCCTCGTCTTCGACGAACTCCATACCTATCGCGGTCGCCAAGGAGCCGATGTCGCCCTGCTCATCCGCAAACTGCGCCAACGATCGGGCCGTGACATCCTCTGCATTGGTACTAGCGCCACCATGTCTAGCCAAGGCAATCGCAGCGATCGTACCCGCACTGTCGCTGCCGTCGCCAGCAAGCTCTTCGGCATCGAAATCAAACCCGAAAACGTCATCGGCGAAACCCTCCAACGCGCCATCACCCGCCCCGATCCCACGATCGCCGAACTCCAAACCAGCCTGACCCAAGGACTTCCCCCTGCAACCGAACAGACTCTCGAAACCTTCCAAGCCCATCCCCTTGCTGCCTGGATCGAAATGAACTTCGGTCTAGAAAACGAAGACGGGCACCTAATTCGTCGCACTCCTATCTCTTTAGAGACTGGCGCTAGAATCCTCTCTCAGCAAACGGGTATTAACTTCGATCGTTGTCTTGATACCCTCAAGCAAATGTTCCGTTGGGGTAGCCAAGCTAAAGGACTCGCCTTCCGCCTCCACCAATTCATCTCCCAAGGCGGCAGCGTCTATGCCACGATCGAACCGCACGCCAAACGTGAACTTACCTTAGAAGGCCAATACACCACCACCGAAAACCGTCTCCTCTATCCCCTAGTATTCTGCCGAGAATGCGGCCACGACTACTACGTCGTCAAATACGACACCGAGCAACAACGCATCGAACCACTCCTCCCCACCGCCCTCAACACACCCACTGACGACAACATCTACGAAGGTTATCTCACCCTCAATGAACCCGATTTCTGGGAAGACGGCGACATTGATCGACTCCCCGACACCTGGTTTAAGGAAACCAAGCGCGATGGCCGCGCCCCCAAAAAGGAATACGCGGCCTTCATCCCCCGTCGTCTTCAAGTTCTCGCCGATGGCACCATCGCTAACTCTCTGCTTAAAGGTACCGCCTGCTGGTTCATCCCAAAGCCCTTTCTTACCTGCCTACAATGCGGTGTTGTTCACGATCGTAAGAAAAACGAATTTACCAAACTCGCCCGTCTTAGCAGTGAAGGACGCAGTACCGCCACCACACTACTGTGCCTATCCACCGTCAGCCGTTTAAAGCAAGTCCTCGGCAAAAACTCTGAAGCCACCAAAATTCTCAGCTTCACCGACAACCGTCAAGATGCCTCCCTCCAAGCAGGCCACTTCAACGATTTCGTCCAAACCAGCTTCCTCCGCGTTGCCCTCAACCAAGCTCTCCAAGCCAACCAAGCCCTGACCCACAGCGAATTAGCGATGGCCACCTTTGAAGCCATGCAACTCGACCCGATCGCCTATATCAAAATCGTCAAAGAACACCCCGAAACCATCCTCACCGAAAGTGCCAAACGCCGTGCCGACGAAAAGTTCCGTGAACTGATCGAATATCGTCTCTACGAAGACCTTCGACGCGGTTGGCGCATCATCCAGCCCAATCTTGAACAGAGCGGACTCCTTGCGATCGAGTATCTTGATCTGCAAGAAATCTGTGACACAATCGATCACTGGCAGCATCCCATTCTCCGCCAAGCTACCCCACAGCAACGATTTAGAGCCACTAAAGCCCTCCTCGACCAACTTCGGCGCGAACTCGCGATCGACGCTGCCCTCCTCCAACCCACCCGCCTCGAACAACTCAAACGTGATGTTCAGCAATCGATCGCCGAACCCTGGAGTTTTGATGAATTTGAAATGCTCCACAAAGCAACCTGGGCAATCAGCAAATCCCAAAATACAGCGAACGCAAAAGCCCAAGACCGAGGTATTAAACTAACTGCCAAGAGCAAAGTGGGCCGCTTTCTCAAATCGTCTAAGGCTTGGGATTGGCTGACTGATTCTATTAGCGATCGTGAGTACGATAATTTAATCAGATCGTTATTAAACACATTGCGTAATGCTGGACTGCTACTTGAAAAAGATAGCGCCTTCCAACTCCGCATCGAAGCATTAATCTGGCGATCGCAACTAACCGATACAATTCCCGCCGACCCACTTACCAGCCGTCGTCTACAAGGCGAAGAAGACGCATTTCTATCAATTAATCAATTCTTCCAAAACTTCTACAACACCCCAGGCACCACTGTCCTCGATATGGCAGGTCGCGAACATACGGGTCAAGTCCCTGCCAGAGAACGTCAAATTCGCGAAGCCAAATTCCGCCAAGGAGACTTAGAAGCCCTCTTCTGCTCCCCCACCATGGAACTAGGAATCGACATTTCCGACCTCAGCGTCGTCCACATGCGCAATATCCCCCCCAACCCAGCCAATTACGCGCAACGTAGCGGTCGCGCGGGCCGAAGTGGACAGGAAGCCCTCGTCATTACCTATGCCTCCGTCGGCAGTGGCCACGACCAATACTTCTTCCGCAACCAAAACCAAATGGTCGCGGGAGTCGTTATGCCCCCCAAGCTCGAACTGGGCAACCCCGATCTCGTCAAATCTCACCTCTATTCCATCTGGCTAGCAGCCACCGGAGTCCAGCTAGGCGACTCCATGAACCAAATTCTGGATTTGGAACAAGAAACCTATCCACTCCGCGAAAGCCTTGCTGCAAAATTACAACTCCCCACCGCCACGATCTCAAAATGTGTTAGTGACGCTTACACCATTCTTTCTGACATTTATGCCCAACAGGATCTAACTCGATTTAGCTGGTATTCAGACGAATGGTTAACCCAAGTATTTGAAGGTGCTTATAACGCATTTGATAGAGCCTGCGATCGATGGCGTAGACTCTACAACGATGCAAATAAACAACTTATTAAGGCTCGTGATCTCAGCGATCAATTTCGTCGTGGCACGATCAACCAGGAAACCTATGATAACGCTGAAAGCCTAGAAAAAGAGGCACAACGCCAATTAGCCCTATTAGTAGGTCAAACAACTAGCGGAAAGGGGAATAGTGAAATGGAATTCTATCCCTATCGCTATTTCGCCTCTGAAGGCTTCCTACCTGGCTATAACTTCCCACGACTTCCCGTTCGGGCCTTTATTAAGTCTGGTGACACAGGAGACTTTATTTCACGCCCTAGAGTTGTTGCATTACGTGAATTCGCACCGAATAACGTTGTTTATTACGAAGGGAGCAAGTTTCAAATCGATCGAACTCGTCTCCCGGCAGGCGAAGTCCCTTATAACCGCGTCAGCACCTGCTTCCATTGCGGCTATTTCCATACAGGCGACGACTGGAATCGTGATACCTGTGAAAACTGCGGTGCTAAACTCACGGATGCCAACGGGAATCATGCAAAACTGAATCGTGTTCTAGCCATGGATACAATGCTAACCCGTCGCCGAGAACGGATTACCTGCGATGAAGAAGAACGTCTAAAATACGGTTACAAATTCACTACCCATTTCCGCTATGCCGAAAACAAACAGCAATCGGCTCAAGTCATGGCTGAGAGCGGTTCTACCTTACTCGATCTAAATTATGGAGAAACAGCTAATATTTGGCGGATTAATCGTGGCCTTCGTCGCAATCAGGAGCAAGGATTCAAACTAGATATTCAAACTGGCACCTGGAATCCTCAATCCGGAAACACTAATAATACAACTCTGCATCAAGATGTAAACTTGATGATTCAGGAAACTTCCAACATCTTAATCATCGAACCAAAAAATCTGCCCGTGGCCAATACGGAGGCATTTCTAGCAACACTACAACACGCCTTAACCCGTGCCATTCAAGCTATCTATAAACTAGAAGACAACGAACTTTCCTCCGAACGACTCGGCCAAGGAAAAACACTGCTCTTCTGGGAATCGGCTGAAGGTGGGGCCGGAGTGCTAACGCAGATCCTCGAAGATCCTAAGGCATTTCAAACGATCGCCCAAACCGCTTTAGAAATCTGCCACTTTACAGAACCGAAGAACAAATGTATACATGCCTGCTACGAATGCCTTCTGTCCTATAACAACCAGTTTGACCATCCACTCATCGATCGGTATTTAATCAAAGACTGGCTCATTCAGCTCCAAAGTAGCCAAGTCAAGAAAAATCAAGAAGATAAAGCACGGAAAGCACAATATGAAAAGCTACTGCAACTCGTCGATCCCAATTCTTCCTTGGAGAAAAATGTTCTAGAAACCATCTACATTAAGGGCTTACCATTACCCGATAGCTGCCAAGAGATCATCAGCGAAGCCAACATCAAACCTGACTTCATTTACAAAGATGCAAAAATTGCCATCTTTTGTGATGGCTCCGTCCATAACGCACCGGACAAGCAGCAACAGGATCGCATTGAACGAGATAATTTGAAGTATCAGACTGGCTACAGAGTGATTACGCTGAGATACGATGAAGACTGGCAAACCCAGCTCAACAGCATCCAAGGATTAGTTAATTCAGGGCTGTTTTCATAAACTCTTTTGGATTTTAGAAAATCGTCTGATTCATGAGACACTCAAAGTAAAGCGATGGTTAAAGTAAGATACACAACAGATAGTGTTTGTTACACACATACTTTCTGGAGAAGACGTGAATGGAATCTTTGCTTTAATTGTCAAATCGGCAGGACTTACGCAAAGCCACTAAATATGAGGGGTGTCACTGCTCAATCGCATGGGTAGAGTGGATGACTTCAATTGCTCAATCAAATAGTTCGATAGCAACCGAGTCCACACCAGCAACGCACAGGCAATAGGATTGCGCTGAATCCGTTGCTTACAACACTGACAAGCCTCAAGGCCCGTTGTTGGCTTGAGTTCCCGGTGAAATTGCTTAATCTTCCAGCGCACAGCACACAATTTTTGTGTGTCGTCCGTCGAATCTTGAGACAAGTCGTTGATAGCGATTAATAGTGTCATGGCTAAACGTTTGCAAGTACTCAGCCAAGTGAGTCAGCATAAAGTTTATCTGACTGCTCAGTAAGTATTGGCAATAAGCGAGTTTGCTAAAGGACATATAGAACCCATTTGACATCTTTGTCGTAACCCTTTCTGGGAACGGATTTCAAGGCGGATTCTCCAATTTCGCTGAAAGCCTTGTGTAATCAAGGTTCTAGCTATAGATTTCAAATAGGCTCTATAAAGTCAATTACGCTCAGCAATAGAGTTACTGTACGGGATATTCTCTCCCTTGACTAGACCCTACCCATAGCGGTCTTGCGTAAGTTCTGATCGGTACTTGTTCAAGGTGTGGGCGTAGTGAAGCAGTGGTTACTCTTGCTAAATCTCGATTTTCTCAATCCACTTGGTCTTATCTCACGCCCGCCCGATTGCTCAATTTAAAGTGTATTGACAGGAGCAAAGCCTATCTGCTGACTCGATTACTCTAGCACTGATGACTTGGATGAGTTTCTTTAAATAGTTTCGCGCTTACCCAGAGCAGATTGCCCATAATCTAACTACAGTAGTGGAGATGGAGTGCGTCTGTAGCAAGTTTTAAACAATCTGACAAGCAAGCAATTCAGCGGCGGAACGGGCATTCTATCAGTCCATTGGGGAAGAACCTCCGCAGAATCGTCAACTGAAATGAGGCAACTCACCAAAATCGGTGTTTAATTGAACGAATCTTGATACATACTATTGGTTAGGTTTATCGCGTCTGACTGATGCCTGAAGAGGTTGTTGAGACAACATTTTCATTCCAATGTCTAGAATTGTAGTGAAGCTGAATTTGCTTAAATTTTTTGCTCTCGTTTTTGATGATCTCCAGCTCGTAGGGAGACTTCAAAAATGCTCTACAGTCTGTTTTTTGAGGTGAACCACAACGTTGTGGTTCAGAAATTAACGAACTCTAATCCTTGGAAAAAGCCTAATGAGTCGGATTATTGCCTTGTTTAACCAGGCGGGTGGAGTTGGCAAGACCTCGCTTGTCAATCAGCTCGGATACATGATTGCTTGTTGTAAACGGTTAGATCTAAAGACCAAGAAGCGGAGTAAGAAGAAAGGCGACTATTATCGAGTCCTTGTAGTAGACATGGATCCGCAAGCCTCTCTGACAATATTTATGGGGCTTGATCCCTATGAATTAGATCGGACGATTTATCACGCTATCTTGCAAGAGGAGCCCTTACCCGTTCATAAAGGGATTTATGCCCAGACTCAGCGAGAAGATGGGACTCCTGGTGTTGATCTAGTTCCGGCCAACTTGGGGCTTGCTCTAGCCGAGCGCGAGTTGATGTCAGCGGTAATGAGTGATTTCCGTTTACGAGAAGCATTACAGCCGGTCAAGGATCACTACGATTTTATTTTGATCGACTGCCCACCCAGTTTGGGGAATTTGGCGTATATTTCTTTGGTGGCTGCAACCCATGTGTTGGTGCCCGTTCAGTCTCAATACAAAGCATTCAATGGAGTACAGCAACTCTTTGACACCATCAAATTGGTCAAGACACGTCCCAATCGAGATCTGGCGATCGCCGGTTTTGTTCCAACGATGTATGACCGGCGTAATTCCCATGATGAGCGAACATTGGCAGCGATCCATGAACAGCTTTCACCTGTAGCAGCGGTCTACCCAGCGATCGCACGGTCTACAATCTTTGCAGACGCTTCTGAGGAGCATCTGCCGTTAGCACTTTATGATAAAAAACATCCTGCACTGAAGACGATGAAGCAGATTATCGAGGGGCTGGAACGGCTATGACACAATCCAAAGCTTCGAAAAAGAATAAGCCCTACGGGGGGAATATTGATTTAACTAGATTATTTGGTTCTACAAGTCAGGAGGTAGAACCGTCGGATTCTAGTGAGACCAAGAATTTCCTACCGATCGCTCAGATTCACCGTAAGCCCGAGCAAGTCAGGCGCTATTTTGATCCTCAGAAAATGGAGCAGATGACTGCATCTGTAAAGGAATACGGCATTTTAGAGAACTTGTTGGTTCGTTCGATGCCAGGGAAACCGGGGGAGTACGAGCTGATTGCCGGGGAGCGTCGTTACAGAGCTGCTCAAGGAGCAGGCTTAACAGAAGTTCCAGTAACCATTCTTGAACTAACCCACCAGCAGGCACTTCAAATTACGCTGGTTGAGAACTTGCAACGGGAAGATTTGAACCCTGTTGAAGAGACAGAAGGGATTCTACAGTTATTAGCGATTCGGCTGGAGGTCTCGGTTCAAGAGGTTGTCTCTCTCCTATATCGAATGCAGAATGACTCAACCCGAAACTTGAACCACAACGTTGTGGTTCAGGAAGAAGAGGTGGTTGAAGAAGTATTCAATGCTTTAGGGAGAATAAGTTGGCAGTCATTTGTGAAACATCGATTGCCTTTACGAAATCTTCCTGAAGAAGTGCTTGAGGCGCTTCAGCAAGGAAAAATTGAATATACAAAGGCGCAAACCATTTCACGTATCAAGGACGAAGGGCAACGTCAAAAAATTCTGCAAGCGGCGATCGACCAAAACCTCTCGATCAGAGACATTCGTGACCAGATCAAACAGCTCTCCCAGGCACCAAATGCTACCCCCCAGCCTTCCAACTATCTCAAGCGATTCAATGCTTTGAGCCGCCAGCTTAAGAAAGCAAATGCCTGGGAGGATAAGCAGAAACGTGATCGTTTGGAAAAACTGTTAAAAGCCATGGAGGAATTGGTGAAGTAAGACTTGAGGTTTTAAGGATGGAGTAAATCGAATTGAACTTTGAAGAGCGTCCCTTTACCCACTTCAGATTCAACTTCGATCGATCCGTGATGGGCTTCCACAATTTGTCGAGAGAGATAAAGTCCTAATCCATTTCCCGGATGGTGAGGATTCCCCTGTCTGAATCGCTCAAATAGACATTCCTGTTCTTCTGGAGAGATACCAACTCCCGTATCTTTCACGCCCAGTAGGATAAAATTTTTCTCTGAAGCAGCATGAGTTAAATACTCTAGATGAAGCTCTACTGAACCTGTCTCAGTGTAACGGATGGCGTTACTAATCAAATTGGTTATTAGCCGACGAAGCTCCAAGCGATCGCCCCCCATCCACAAAGAAGTTTCATCAGTACCTGTGGCTAAACATAGACTCAGCATTAAGCCCTTATTTACCGCTAGAGGGACTAGTTCTTTAACAACACTTTGGCTTAATTCCCAAAGGTTAACCTTATGAAAGTAAAGATCCTTACAGCCTGCTTCGTACTGATAGATTTCTAGAAGAGTATCAACCATCTCTAATAAAGTTTGGTTGCTTTGAGCAACTTGCTCTAGAGAATCTCGCATTTTGGGCAGAGTATTTCCAAAAGCACCCCGGCGGAGTAAATGTAGAACATGATCCGCTGCAATCAGAGGGGTGCGCAGATCATGAGTCAAACTGGCAATAAATTCTTCATGCTGCTGGTTAATTCTGATTTGTTCATCAATACTGTCTTTAAATCGCAACATTGCTAGAATCCTAGCAAATAGCTCTCGCTTTTTTACCATCGGAGGAATGACATCGTTTGCGCCTAAAGCGAATCCTTTCACTACATTGGAATGGTTATACTCTCCTACCAGCATAATTGGAAAAAAAGGTAGCTCTGGGTTCTTCCGAACCCGTCGCGTTATTTCATAGCCGTCTATGTCAGCAGTCTCTGTATCCAGCAGTAATAAGTCAGGGGGATACCGTTCCATCTGAACAAGTGCATCAAAGCCGCTATGAACACTGTCTACATGGTACCCACGCTTTTTCAGCATGGAATGCATGGAACGAAAACTACTAGAAAGGGTTTTCACCAGCAGAATACGTTTTGCTCCAGATGAAGCAAACCCGACCATGGGTTTTAAAGGTTTTGAGAGCATATTTCTATCCAACGCTTTATTTGCTTTATTTGTCGGTTTTCGGTGAAACTTACGGCAAACTGGCGGTATCCTATGCCTCATAACTGGCTCTAAGCCTGCTTAATACAGACTTCCTTACCCTTCATTCCAGGAAAATAAAAACGTACAAGGGAGAGAAGAAGACTTCTGGAGAGGGAACAGCAATGTAAAGAAATCAGTCTAGCGAATTTATCAAAACTTTGCAGCTCGTCAACAGCCTGTTTGATCTGGGGTTCGCATCTATCTGCCGTTAGGAGTCGTCACGATCGAGTGAATTATGGAAAAGATGCGAATTGCAATTATCGAGGATCACAGCCTGACCCGAACCGGGATTCGTAGCTCTCTGAATGAACAGCAGGACATCACTGTTGTAGGAGATGCTGAGACAGGGGGGGCAGGTTTAAAGCTACTTCAAGCAATAAAACCTGACTTGGCGATCGTAGATATCGGTTTACCAGACATTGATGGTGTGGAGGTTGTGCAACGGTATCGGAGTAGCCGCCCTCTAGCGTCAGAGGGGCAAACTCGGTTCATTATGTTAACGTCTTACACGCAGGAAAAACTGGTATTAGCAGCATTCGCAGCGGGTGCTGATTCGTATTGTGTCAAGAACACGAAGTTTGAGCTTCTACTAGAAGCAATCCGTATGACCTACGAGGGACAATCCTGGATTGATCCGGTGATCGCCCGCATTGTCCTTAAGTACGTTCGGCAATCAGCATCACCACCCTCAAGTACTAATGAGCCCCAAACAGTAACCATTAATGCCCTTGATTCTGAACAAGCTACAATTCTGGAATCTGATCCTCTCACGAAAAAAGAGTTGGAAGTGCTGGAGCTGATGGTTCAGGGCTACACCAATAATCAGATCGCTGGACAACTTTATATGAGTCTTGGCACAGTCAAAGTTCATATCCGTAGCATTCTCAATAAATTGTGCGCCAGCGATCGTACTCAAGCTGCTGTACTGGCAATGCGGGCGGGCCTCATCGCGTAACATATCAGCTTTACTTCGACACCATTGGTACAAGTTTACTTATCTGCTAACAGAGAATTCTTAAAATCCTGAATCGTAGTAGCAGTCAGGGAATAGATAACACGTCGTCTACGTTCAATGTGCGTGCCATCAACTGGAATTCCCTGCTTCCAGGCAGCGATGATCGCTTTCTTGTCGGCAGAGTATGTAACTTTCTTTTTGCGAAACTCACCCGGTAATTCCTTAGCATCCACTAGTAGCTCGCAACTGGGAGGGTTTTCACGAATCGTAATGCGGAGTGAATGACCGACGACTTCATCGGATAGCCCTCCTGCTATGTTTTGCTCCAGAATACTCTGGTCAAGGGCCTGCCGCCATCGTTCCAAGCGATCGAGTGCCTCTTGATGAACAGCTTTCAGGTGTTCTAGTCGCTGTTTGATCCCTGCAATCTCAGCTTCAAGCTGAAAGGCAAGCTCGGCATGAAGATCGATCGCATCTTCCTGGGCTTCCTGGGTTTCCCAAATTGCGGCGAGAAGTTCAGCTTCTTCCTCGGCAGTTTGGGAGTGAGTCAGCAAATCCCAGAGTTCTGCTGCTGCTTGAGAGAGTCCCGTCAGGGATTTTTGAGCGAGAGGAAAGGTCATGATTACCACCTCCCGCAAGATTCGTAATAGTCCCGTGTAGCTTCGATGTCTGCCAAAATCATCAAAGTGCTGGGGTCAATGTCTGCTTCTGAGAATTGATTGTATTCAAGAGATAGATCAGAATAGGTGCTACTCAGGCTGGTTATTAGAGTTTGCATAGAAGGTAACCTTGATCACACTGCATGAACCAGCGCGATAGCGCCCTACATCTACGTTTGATAAGATCTCAGGAGATCAGCAGCCAAATTTTTGTACCCGTTAAAATTTGTCTGTGCCTGAGAAAATGTTGTTACTCCTTAAGTAGCGTTAGCTGACCTTTGACGATCAAAGTTCTAATTCTCGTGAACAATTTTTTAACAATTTTGATTCCTGTTCATTTTTTGCCTCATTTTTACTTTTTCTACTATTTTCTGTATTTAGTATCTGTGTAAATGATTTTGTTTCGATTCTAATTTCAGATGATGAACTAATAGATTGTTCAATGAGTTTTTTAATTGATTCATAATCTCGGCATGATTCATAATCTACTTCCCGGTATTTCTGCAAACCTGTAAAGGTGTAGGCTTTTCCTAAATGAGTTCCACTGAAGGCGATACCCTTTAATTCGTAGCTAATTCCCTTTATCTGGTCAGTCTGCTGATTACTGACTCGAACGTTAATTCCCTTCTGCTGCAATTGCTCAATCAACTGAGGCATGGTGAGCGAATATTGAGTGAGTTGATCGAGCGATCGCTGAAGTTGCACTCGCACACTGTCTTCACCCGTGCGAGCCAGTAATCGCTGTTCTCCAGTGGTAGGGCTACGGCTGATTTTTTCCTGGTTGGAGTGGAGCGATCGCAATCCATACTCCTGTTCTAACTGACGAATTGCGGCTTCACTGCGGTAATAGTCCCAGCTATCTGAAACTGTTGTGCTGTCCAAACGAATCCGGCTAGCGACAATGTGAGCATGATCATGGCATGAATCGGTATGCTTCACCACCACATACTGATTCATGCCAAACCCCATTGTCTGGAGATAGTTCCAGGCAATTTCGTGCCAAGTATCATTATCCAGATGTTCCGTGGGCGGCAAACTCAGAGACGCATGGTAAACAACTCGATTTACCTTGGGATTGAGCCGCTGCGAAAACCGGAATTCGGCTGCCAGTTCCTGCACTGTCGTTCCTTCCATGTTGCTGCCAATAAAGACCGCTCCATCCTTGCCCAATAGGTAATAGAGCAGCTTACTGAAGCTCTGCCCTTTCATTTGTTTGCCAATCACGGGCCTACCTCAATTTCTATGATAGAGTCCAATTCCACTAATTCCCGACGCACCTGCCTGAGGAGAATTCTGGTTTGGTTCAGCAACTCGCGATCGACCACGATCGCAGGTCTTCCAGAGTTAGGGCCAAGTGTTGCCCCTGCAATCTGACCCAGGCTGTTACTGATTTTGGTTAATTCCCAATAGGTCAAACCAGCAATGCGAGTGACGCGGCGAGGGAGTTGATTGTTCAACGTCTTGGCACGAAATAATTCTGCCATCGTCAGGTTGTTCTCCGCTGCCATGCGGTATACTTGCTCCTTCTCCTCAACGCTAAGGGAAATATGAAATTTAATTGGACGTTTTTGTGGGGACATTTCAACAGGCCAGAAAGACGGCTATAAACCTAGCTTTGCCAGCCTTGAGCATTTTTGTTATCCTCCAGTTGGCGATCTCTTTTACGGCGATCGCAATGTCATATTTTATCTATGAGTAAACGAATATACACTCCAACATGGCTTGCTCTCTGTCCTGCATTTTGAACAAGTGCTGGCATGCATTGGAACTATGTGTGGCGATGGTGGAAAGTCGTGAGACATCTGTGGATAGTTGTGAGCATTGGGTTTCAACAAGTCCAGACTATTGAGAACTCGATCGTCTCATTCGATGTGGAATTGTGGATGACGATGAATCATTGGGCAAAATTGCAGCATAATGTGACGCTCTGTGGAACCAGGAATGCAAGTTGCGCCTTTTTATCCACCTGGATGAGGAGAGCTCCCGCAGGGCCCGCTAAGTTAAGGAAGCGTCAACTTATCGATCAATCCACAATGGCTGACCTCACGTTGACTTTCGATCCAGGTTCTTCACTCAGTAAAGTGATCTACCACTTGCTGGATGGAACCCCTCGGTTACTACTAATGGAGCCCGAAGTGATTCAGCTGAGCATACGTTCGATTGAGGCTCACCAAGTAACCAGAGGGAATCTTAATGTGGCTAGATCAAAGGATGATGCTTGGTTACAATGTGGGCCAGGTGAGCAATGTCAGGTTATTGGCTATCTAGCCCGTCAGTTTTTGGCAACTGTGCGAATGAATGAGGTGAAATATGAGCGGGCATTATATAAAGTGCTAGCAGCAGTAGGCACGATCGCTCAAGAAACAAATTTACCCCGAAAGTTTTCTATCGCTCTTTCGGCCCTATTACCCTATGGTGAATATCAGAATGCCCAGCGGTTTCAACAACTTCTGAAGCAGCATCTCAAGCATTACCGCTTTCGCGGTGAACGCCTTCAAGTCAAACTCGAAACCTTTGAGTGCCGTCCAGAGGGCGGTGGATTGGCAATGGCACGGGTAACGCAGAAGGGGGCCGAATGGTTCCAGCAACAAACCCTGGCAGTGTTAATGTTTGGACACCGGAACACCAGCCTGTTGTTGTTTGAACGAGGAAAGCTAGCGATCGGCAACACAACCGATTTAGGCTTTCATCAACTAGTCGATAAAGTGTTACATCGCACATCGGGTCAAACTATAGACGTATTAACCAGTGCAATTTATAAGATCGGTAATCGGATTACGCCCACTAATTTAAAGATTCAAGACTTGCTAAAAACACGATCGCCCACGGAGCAAGAATTGGAACGGGAACAGATTACCACCGCAATTTTAACTGCTAGAGAGGAATATTGGTCACGATTGCAGGACTGGTTAGATACCGTTCTGCCAAATGCCACAGAGGTCATTATTTCAGGGGGTGGGGCTTTTTATCTTCATGATGAATTAGAAACGTATTTCAATCGAATTCCAACTTACTGGGGCACAGATTTACAACAACAGTTACAAGAGAAATTGGGACTGGACTATCGCTCGAACCATCTGGATATTGAGGCTTTGTCCTTTCGCATGGTAGACGTTTTTGGCCTGTATTGCGATTTTGTTGAACAGTTAGCGGAGGTGGCATGAACGATATTCCCCCAACCTGCCGCAAACGTGAGGATTTCAGCTTTCGCTATTCACCCTATACAGGCACACAAGACGGTGCATTAATGGCATTTCTGAAGAAAGGGGATGGAGTCAAACAAGGCAAAGAATTAATGTTGGAGTCTGTCAGAGCATTTTGGATGGTAGCCGCTTGTCGATCGGAAGGACTATTGAGCCAAGAAGAGTTACATCAACTGGGACTGAACTGCTGCCGTGCTTTGGAGCGTCAAGTAGATTACATCCGGGAATGTTTACAGTTGCCAATTCCATCTACAGAATCTTCAACGATCTCACCCACAAAGGGCGATCACCAAAATGGCAGCATCAAGCCTGTTGAACGGGCGACCCGAACCATGTGGCAATAGGAGAGAGCATTATGGCAATCATTCATTTTATCGATGGTGAAAAAGGCGGTGTCGGTAAATCTCTATTTGCTCGCGTGATGGTGCAATATTGCATTGATCGCCAGTTATCTCATGTGTTGGTAGAAGCCGATCGCAGCAATCCTGATGTCGGTGACATCTACCCTACAGGCTGTGAACGAGCAATTTTTAGCGAAGCCGAACGTAAAGCCTACGATGCCGATCGCATCTTTGATCTGGCAATTAAAACTCCAGTCATTGTGAATCTTCCTGCCCAAGTTTTTCCAGCCGTTACCGATTGGATTGAACGTAATGGAGTACTGGAGATGGGCACACAGCATGGGGTCAGTATTTGCAAGTGGTTTATTTGCACCGGCGGATATGACAGTGTGCAGCTTTTCATTCAATCCCTAAAACAGTTCGACAGAAAAGTCCAACACGTCTTTGTCCGTAATTGGGGACTGTGCGACGACTGGTCACACCTAGAGGACAGAGATGAATTACAACAACTCCTAGCAAAGCAACAAACTCCTATCATTGATTTCCCCAAATTTAGCTACAGAGAACGGGATTATCTGGATGCCAAACGGATATCCTTTTCCGCAGGGAGAGAAAGCAGTGACTTGGGAGTTTTAGGTAAGCAGCGACTTCATACCTTCCTTAAGAATGCCTATCAGGCGATCGATCAAGCCAAGCTCTGGAAACTCACACCGTCGGAAGTCAGTCTTTCAAAGACAGCTGAGATTGAGGATGAAGTCACCAGTAAAGTCGCTATGAAAACGGCTACATCGGTAGTGAGCAGCTCTAAATCCCGTAGTAGCAAACGTTCCAGCCCAGGGAGGTGAGGATTTATGACCCATTCTGGTCAGGTAGAAGAACCTTTAGATTTGGATGATGATTTTCTGGCATCCATGGCGGCTAGGGGCAAAGGGCTAAACCGGATTCCCTACCCAACCCTGCTCGATCTGGCTATTCGGGGGAAGGATGATTCCTTTAAGGCCAGAGTGTGGGAAATTGTAGTGCAAACGGGAATTGACCCGGACGACCCAGCCTTCTTGATGCTGGTTGCAACTGGTAGGCTCGAGGTGCTGTTGGAAGACAGTCCCAAAGAAATGGAGGAGATGTTTGATCAGTGGCAAATGCAACTCTATGATCGGCTCCAAACCTATGAAAAGGTCGCGATCAAGGGGCATCAAAAGGCGATCGCCCAAACCGTTTCTGCCCTGATTCGTCGTACCGAGTTTGAACGAGCTATTCACTCAGTTCCCTCATTGATCGCAGCCGGAGTATTGCTCCTCATTACAGCCGGACTAGGAGCGCTCTTGGGCATTGTGGGCATTGGCTGGCAGCAAGCCAGTCGCCCAAGGGATCCCACTGGCCCTCGCCAATTAACGTTAGAACAAGCCAAGGCATTAGACTGGGCAACCAGTACCGAGGGACTATTTGCCCGGAGTCTAATCAACTGGAATCAGGATTTATTGAGCCGCGATCGTAATGGTCAGCTCGTTTGCACCAATGAAGTGAAACGCTTGGGGGTCACTCTGGAAATGCGACCCAATCAAAAAGCGACTGCTGGCTTCTGCACATTATGGGTTCAGCCTCCTAATCAGCGTGAATTTGCACTGGTTCAAGGAAACTGATCCGCTATCCAAAAATGGAGGGGATTTACCAATGGGAACTTGTGAAACGATTCAATTCTGGACAGTTCTGATATTAATCGGGTTAATTGCCGTGGGTTGTACGCCTCGCACAACCACAGGAACTCGCAATGAAGCCTCTCAAGCACAAAATCCTGCAATCCCAGAATATCCACCACTGTATAACGTAGATGTGAAGGTCTGCGGCAACATTATTGCGCCCTTGAAGGATGGAAAACGTTGCATTACAACTCAGCTCCAACTTTGGGGGCCAGTCGGAGCAGCTAAGCTGGTTCAGACTGGGGTTTCTCTACCATCGGTATCTGCTGTGCAGCATAAGGTTGCGATCGCCTCCGCAGGTTGCTACCCAGCGTACTCCCAGCCCTCACAAGAACAGTTTTACTGGGCAGACACGATTATCCAGGTTAACCGGGGCGGGGAAACGACTATCGAAGTAAAACCCACTCAACTCGCCAACCAGGAAGTTCATGAATTGCTGACTGGGAAGCTTGCAAATCCCAGGGTTTCAACGTTCAGCGGCGTTAGTTGTGAACCTGCACCCGTCAATTGACATTGAGCGTCTTAGCAATTGTCCAAGACCGCTTGGACAATTAAGGGTTAGATGAGTTTATAGCTTTGTTTTGCCTCCTGTTACCTCAAATAATCGAACCGATCGCACGGTATAGTAGAGTCTGGATTAGGCTCTCTGTACTGGTTTGTGAAAGGCATGGCAAGTAATTTGTCTCCAGATAGCTACGATCGCTTTTTGGACGATCTCAAGGAATGGATTCAGAGTGCCCAACTACGAGCCGCGACGGCTGTCAACCGGGAGCTCGTCATGTTGTATTGGAGAATTGGACGTGCCATTCTGGCTAAACAACAGCAGGAAGGTTGGGGCACGAAGGTCATTGAACGCTTATCGAAAGATTTAAAACATGTCTTTCCTGAGATGAAAGGCTTCTCCCGTTCTAATTTGCTCTATATGCGAGCTTTTGCCCAGTCTTTTCCGGATGAAACCGTGATTCTGGCTGTCATGGGACAAATTACCTGGTACCACAACATTGCTTTGCTAGACAAGCTCAAAACCAATGAAGAACGGTTATGGTATGCCCAGAAGACGATCGAACATGGCTGGAGCCGCAATGCCCTGGTGCACCAAATTGAGAGCGGGTTATATCAGCGGGTTGGGAATGCCGTTAATAACTTTGACCATACCTTACCCCAAAGCCAATCGGATCTGGCCCGCCAGATTTTGAAAAGTCCCTACAATTTTGAATTTTTGGAACTGGCGGAAGCGGCCCAAGAGCGGGATTTTGAACGAGCACTCGTAGATCATATCCGGGATTTCTTGCTGGAATTGGGCGTAGGCTTTTCCTTTCTGGGCAGCCAGTATTCGCTGGAGGTGGGCGGCAAGGAATATAAACTTGATCTGCTCTTCTACCACGTCAAACTGCATTGCTATGTGGTCATTGATCTAAAAATGGTGGAGTTTGAGCCGGAGTTTTCGGGCAAGATGAGTTTTTACATTGCGGCGGTGGATGACCTATTGCGGAGTGAGATGGATAATCCAACGATCGGGATTGTTCTATGCAAGTCTAAAAACAAGGCAACCGTCGAATATGCTTTGCGCTATATTCAGCACCCAGTGGGTGTCGCCACCTATCGGCTGAAGGACACATTACCAGAACCGCTCCAGGGCAGTTTGCCCAGTATTGAGCAACTTGAAATGGAGTTAAACACCTTATCCGTAGAGGCTCGCACAGACTCAGCAGAGGGAGACAATTAAACTTCAATAGAAAGAAATAATTGTCCAAGACCGCTTGGACAATTAGCAGGTCTTGGGCTTAACTGGATGGGATTCCAGCAGTGTTTGAGCAGCTTTGATTCTGGAAGTTTCCCCGATCAGAATGCAATCTGACAGCACTTGGAGATCGATCGAGGCAAGCCCCGGAATCCGACTGTGGGTCACTTTTTCGGGGTTGCCAGACTGGAGGTGGTAAACCGTCAGGACGCCATCTTCCCACATCCATACTTCATGGACTCCTAGTGCTCCATAGCGCTCTAATTTTGAGGCATCACCACTGGTGAAATTGACTTCGATCGCCAGTTTAAATCCCTCAATCTCGTAAGATTCATCCGCTTCAGCGGCAGCAATCCCTTCCTTTTCCTGGGTCATTGACCCTGTTGGCTTGAACTCAATGCCCCAATTGAACAGAAACGTCTCAATCAGAAAGCCAATAATGCTTTTGAACAACTCGTGGGCTTCACCGGGCATCAGAATCTCTATGGTACCGTTGTAATAAAACAGTCTGACCCCACGGGTGTTCTCAAACCCCTTTTGCAGATGTTTAAACTGCTCCCAGGTTCTTCCCCATTGAACCGTGCGGATATCTCCTTGACTAGTTTCAACTCGAATGGGTGAAGGGCTTTGGGCGACTGTCATGGGCATTGTTGAAGGCTAACTACTATCTATCATATCTAGCGGGGAAGCGATCGTTTCAGGCATAAGAATATTGCCCTGGGTGCAGCGGCATCCAGCAGGCACTGCCTTTGTTACCTCCAACTGGTCATGGAGAGAAAAAAGAACCCTGCATCAGTCCAACTCATGCAGGGTGAGCAATCAGGTAGTGAGCAAGGCTGAATGGAGATTATTCCTCCTCCAGATCCTCGTCTAACTCGTCATCTAGATCGTCATCTAATTCGTTGCTGATTTCGTCATCCAGTTCATCACTAAGATCGTCATCCAGCTCATCATCTAAATCATCCAGATCGTCATCTTGCTCGGCTTGGAACGAGTTGCGACGCTCCAAGGAGGCCCGGTTGAATTCCACCAGGTCTGCCACGGCTTGCTCTGGGTCAGTGCGAATCGTGTCATACAGCAAGCTCAGGACGATCGCGACCACTTCAGGCGGGTACTTCAACGCATCTGGCTGTCCAAATAGTCGAGGGAACACCTTTGTATTCCACCGCTGCCAGTCAAACTTATTGTTACCACCTTTCTTTTTTACTTGCGCGGCAATGTCGAGACCTAGTTTTTCACGAGTGGCATGGCCAACTTTTGTTGAGACGCGAGCATCCCGTAGTTGCAGCTTCACGCCATACTCCTTGAACACCAGATTCCGTAATTCCTTCAGCAATGCTGCTGCATGAGTTTCCGGTAATCCATCGACGATCGCGACTTTAGCAGTTGCCGTTGAGGCTGTTCCATTGGTTTTCGATGCCTTAGAAATCGCACCATTGCGATGACCGTTCAAGCTGCGAGGTTTTGTCGTTGTTGCCATAACATAAACTCCAAATTTCAGATTTTCACCCCCTCGCCGCATTAGCGGCATTTCCTTCCAACCCTCCATCACAGTGTTGGCAAAAGTGTCCAGTTGACTGAGGTCAGGAAGGTCTGTGTTTCGTTAGAACCAGGGAAATCCTTACGGTTTCAGACCATGCAACAGTTGCAGGATTGGATAAAACTGATTGAGCAGAACGCTCCGATCGTAGCGTTAGAGTATCAAATTCCGGATCGCATGGCAGTGTTGAACCAATTTTATCGATGGGGTGCGGCACGATCGCTGCCAGTGTACATCTGGAATCCTGGTTTTTCAACACTTCAACAGTTGTTTACATCACAAGAGCAAATCATTCTGCAATCCACAACGTCAACGATCTCACAAGACATTCTCCAATTCCTGTTAGATCAACCGCAGTCTGGTATTTATCTACTGGAAGGGGTTCTGAATAGCACGGTTGCAGAGATGAGTCAGCAACGTTGCTACCAACTCCTAAATTCCTACCATCAGGCGCTATGGAACTCAGTGCCTCATTACTGGGTTTTGCTAGAAACTTACGTTCAATTGCCATTAGAACTGCAACCCTTTATTCCAGTACTGTCTTATGCAATGCCCGATCGCCATCAGGTAGAAGCGATCGCTACCCAGTTTTGTACCCAGCACCCCTGGCTGGTCAAAGATGACCCGGAAGCTACACAAAAACTGGTCACGGCTTGTCAGGGATTGCCATTGGGTGAGATTGAAATGGTGCTGGATAGACTGTTGATGTTTGCGAATACTCCTGAGCAACTGGTTCAACGGATTCTGGATCACAAGATCAACAAACTGCGGGGGCGGGGATTGGAGTACATTGCAGACCCCGATGTACCCACGGCTGCCGGATTAGATTTGCTAGAGCGCAGGTTGGAGGCGATCGCTGCCCTGTTGCGACCCGAAGCTCAACAATACGGGTTGAGCTTGCCTACGGGTATGGTGCTGTGGGGACCACCCGGTACAGGCAAGAGCCTATCTGCCAAATTAGCAGCTAAAAAGATGGGGTTGCCCTTGCTAGCTGCAAATTGGGGAGTTCTTTTGAGCAGTGCTAATCCTGATCGCGCCTTGAAGGAATTCATTGCGGTGGTCACGTCTCTGGCTCCCTGTGTGCTTTACTGGGATGATTTTGATAAGGGCTTTGCTGGTTGGGATTCAAATGCGGATGGTGGGATTGCCCGTCGTCTTTCGGCGGCTCTACTGACCTGGATGCAGGAACACCAGGAACCGATCTACACGATCGCAACGGTCAATCGTTTAGGGCTGCTACCCCCTGAATTGGTAAGGCGATTTGAGGACATCTTCTTTGTGGATTTGCCCCATGAGGGAGCCAGATATGAGGTGATCAATCTGCATCTGGCAAAGTACTTTTCGGTGTTTCAGGAAGACGAGCGATCTCACTGGACAGATGACCAGTGGCGCAGGCTATTGACAGAGTACCGCATTTGTACCCCTGCTGAGATTGGCAATGCGGTGCGGCGTTGTGCAGAGGAGGCGTTTTACCAGGGGAAACCAGGGCAGATTAAACTGGAGGATTTGTTGGAGCAGCGACAGCAGTTTACGCCAGCAATGGAACGGGAGTCAGAACAGATGCAGGCAATTCGGAATTTAGCAACCTATGCAAGACCTGCGAGTGGGGGCGATCGATCGAGATTTGCCTATGTGCATCGGGAATTGTTTGATTGAGAACAGAACTCTGCCGCTCTGTTTTCAATCACTTTAATTAAGTCTACAATTGCCCCTTCTGCTTGGGCACAAATGAGCCAACACCTGCTATGGAGGCATTTTTATCTAGTAACCTGCTTGTCGATCAACGACATTCTTTAGAGGCTGTCCCTGCCGATACCGCTCCAAATTCGCTAAAAAGAAATCAACAACCCTACGGCGCGATCGAGGTGAACTCCAGGAAATGTGTGGTGTAACAAAGAGATTAGGGGCTGACCACAGGGGGTTCTCTGGTGGGAGGGGTTCTGTCGCAAAAGCATCGATCGCGGCTCCAGTAATCCACCCTTGCTGGAGGGCCGTTAATAAGGCAACTTCATCCACAAGCCCTCCCCTTGCAATATTGATGAGGTAAGCCGAGGGACGGAATAATTTCAGTACATCAGCGTTGATAATATGTTTAGTCTCCGGTGTTAACGGTAGGGCCAATACAACAAAATCAGCTTCAGGGAGGAGTTCATGCCACTGATTGGCTCCAACCACTTTCTCAAAATGGGGATGGGGTGCGGGATGTTTTCGGCTACCCCAGACCCGCATGCCAAAACCACTGGCTCGTTGCGCGATCGCCTGTCCGATCCCGCCTGCACCAATAATTAAGACTGTAGCCTCAGATAATTCTTGTAGGAAGATGCTGTTTTTCCAATGCTGATCCCACTGGTGTTGGGCTTGGAAGCTATGGAGTTGGCGTAGCCGTTTCGCCCGATCGAGAATCAAGGCTAGGACAAATTCTGAAATGGGGATAGCATGAACCCCCGCACTATTGGTCAAGATTAAATCTCGTGCCAAGGCCGTAGGAGTCAGCAGATGATTAACCCCAGAACTGGGCGTATGTTGCCACCGCACCACTGGAGCCGCATTGAGTACCCGATCGAGAATGACTGGTTTCAGTAAGCCCGCACTGAAATAAATTTCAGCATCACTGGGATCACCCTCAAAATGCCCTTCTCGATCGACTGGAACCACTTCAAGATCATTGGGTAATCGCAATTCTAGAAAGGGAAGGAACTCGATCGAGATCAGGACTTTCATGGATCTAATGAGCTAGTTTTTAGTATTGAGAACCTCGGGGGGCAGAATCTTGGCGTATTCTTCGGGTTTTAAAAATCCTTCTCGCACCTTGGGCACATTGGGAATCTGCTTGAGATCAAACCAGAGCTGGGCAAGTTCTTCCTGCTTTTTGATGACATCTTCATCAATCCCGCGAACCCCAAAGGTTAGCTTGGCATGCATTTTCTCCAAGATGTTGGGCTCTAGCTTGGTGATAGGTGCAAGAATTTGAGCGGCTTCTTTAGGATGGGTTTTCAGCCATTCTTCCGATTTTTGTAACTCAGTAAAAAAGATCCGAATCAGTTCCGGATTATCTTCGTAAAATTTGCGGCTAGTGCTATAGAAGTTACGAGTGTCGGCGTACTTTTCACCGCTCTCTAAGACCCGACCTGCACCACTCACTTCTGCTCGTGTCACAAACGGTTCCCAGATGTACCAACCATCCACCTTCGCTTGGGCAAAGGCTGTAGCCGCATCCGGTGGTGGCAAAAAGACACTTTCTACGTCATCCAGTTTTAGCCCAGCCTGCTGTAGCCCTTTGTATACTAAATAATGACCGATCGAGGCTTTCTGGAAGGCAATTTTCTTGCCTTTAAGTTCAGAAATATTTTGAACTGTCGATCCCTTGGGAACTAAAAGGGAAATGCTACCTCCATTGATGGGAGTTGTTGCGAGATAAACTAATTGATTGCCCGCAGCTTGAGAAAAGACGGGTGGATGGGCCGCAGTAGAAGCAATGTCTAATCCGTTAGCATTAATGGCTTCTAACTGTTGGGGGCCAGCAGCAAATTCAGCCCATTTGACGGTCACTCCCAAGGGTTGTAGCGCTTTCTCAAGATTACCTTGGGACTCTAAAATGGCTAAGGAAGTTAATTGTTTCGATCGAACAATGCGAATTTCCTTTGCTTTAAAGCCATTATTCTGTCCACTCGTCCCAGCAGTTGAAGCGCTAGTAGCAGAATTGTTGTTAGAAGTTTGAGGCTTGTCTCCGCAACTCACTAGGCCAGTGGATAAGCACACTAAGGCACCAATGGAAAACAACGCTGCTCTACGAGTAATCTTGGAACCGTATCCATGAAGATACTTAAACTGAAACCGTTTCATGCACTTTTTTCTTTTCAATACGATGATTAGTTTACATGGTCAATATTTAATCTCTTAGTTCATCTATATACAATTTTGATTCTCTACATATATTTTTCTAAGTTTTTTGAATTTATGGCACTGGTTCCGCCGCGTGGGAAAAATCGCCGAAACCCTTATGATTAGCCAATTCTGAGAATTGCGCCTTTGAACGGCTGTATCCCCTACTGGATAAGGATTTCAGCCCAAATGCCCCGTAACACGGAACCAGTGCCGTCATATTAGCTACGAAAATCAATTAAATACTCAACAAAAAAGAGTCAAGTCATCTCCCTAGTAACAGGCATGATTCTTGACTCAAGAGTTGCAATGAGGATTTTAAAATCAACTTTCTAAATATAGACGCAATGGTCTTCTATTGGCTAGTAGATCCCCAAAGGTAGACAATTTTGTAAGACAGCGTAGCGGTTCTACCCGCTACACATTATCAAAATGGATACAACTAATTCACCCGTAAAAGTTCCTTAGATGAGACCCCAATTGACTGGAGAATCACAATCAACTCTTGTAAAGAAGCTTCTAAGCGTTGTTTAATTTCCTCATCTGGTATCACACTGCCATCTTCTTGCCGCTGTAATTGCTGGTCAACTGCATAAACTGTACTCACAAATCTCCGTGCACCCAATTCTCCCAAAACGGGTTTGAGCGAATATTCGATCGCCAGTAGGTGGGCGATCGTGCCTGCGGTCACCAACGGTAACACTGCTTTATTCACCAGTGCTTTTTGGGGGAGTAAATCTAAAAAGGATTTGAGCAGTCCCGTATAGGAGGCTTTATACACAGGGGTTGCAAGCAGAATCGCATCAGCCTTCTCCAACTTTTCCTTAATCGGAACTAAAGCTGGACTATCGTAGCGACCAAAGACCAAATCCTCAGCAGGCAAATCCCGAACGGAAATAATGTCCACCTCGATTCCTTCCTGCTGCAAGCGCTGTGCTGCCAAGGATAACAATCCATAGGTTCTCGATGGATGGGTGGGACTCCCCGCGATCGCTAATACCTTTGCCATTGATAAAACTCCTAATACAAGAACAACTATGTACAAGAACGACTATGTAACAGTCAAAACTTCGTAATCGTCATTACTCCGTAACAACGAAGGAATGATTAAGGATCACTGGAATCATCGTGTTTGCTGGAATCACAGTGATCGCTGGGATTACTGTAATCATCGTGCTAACGTGAAACCATTACTCGATCGCGCAATCGATCCCATCACGAGCACAATCAAACCCAACGCTGACGATCAAATCCTTAGCTAGGGCTCGCTAACTCAGGCCATTGAACTGCAACCCCCGACGGCTGGGCATTCGGATTTGGGAAGCTCTCATTCGCCACAATTTCACCAAAGGGACTTAAGACTGCCTGGGTTTGCAAGCGGGCTTGATTCTCCAAAGGCAAGCGTGGGAACAACAATTCTGCTACGCGATAGGCTTCCTCTAGGTGGGGATACCCCGACAGGATAAAAGTCTCAACACCCAGTTCTGCATATTCCAACATTCTGGCTGCTACGGTATCGGCGTCCCCCACTAGGGCTGTCCCAGCACCACCCCGCACTAAGCCCACCCCTGCCCATAGATTCGGGCTGACTTCCAAGGAGTCACGGCTGCCATTGTGTAACTGCGCCATCCGTTGTTGGCCGACGGAATCCATACTGGCATAAGCCTTTTGAGCTTTAGCGATCGCCTCATCATCCACATAACGAATGAGTTGGTTCGCCGCATCCCACGCTTCCGCATTGGTTTCTCGCACAATCACATGGAGACGAATGCCAAACCGCAGGGTTCGTCCCTGGGCTTCGGCTAGCTTGCGGACGGCGGCAATTTTTTCGGCCACTTGGGCGGGCGGTTCCCCCCACGTTAAATAAACATCCACATGCTTAGCTGCCACTTGCAACGCCGCATCGGAGGATCCCCCAAACCATAATGGGGGATAGGGTGCTTGTACAGGCGGAAACATCAGCTTCCCATTTTGGACATCAATGTATTCGCCTTTAAAATTGACCGTTTCTCCGGCTTCCAACTGCCGCCATACCGTCAAAAACTCATCGGTGAGGTCATAGCGCGCGTCATGGTCAAGATGAACCCCATCCCCCGCTAACTCACTGGCGCTGCCTCCTGCCACCACATTAATCAGCAACCGTCCTGCGGACATTCGATCGAAGGTAGCCGCCATCCGAGCCGCCAATCCCGGTGACATCAATCCGGGACGAATGGCCACCAAAAACTTCATGCGCTGCGTTACAGACGCTAGGGCTGAGGCCAAAATCCAGGCATCTTCACACGATCGTCCGGTGGGCAGTAATGCACCTGTAAATCCCAAATTGTCCACCGCTTGAGCAATTTGTTTTAAATAGGGCAAATCAGTCGATCGGCCCCCCTGGGAAGTTGCTAAATATCGTCCATCACCATGGGTGGGAATAAACCAAAGTAATTGCATTGCTTAAATCTAAACTCCTTTGATTGCCGAGTGCAGAGGAACTCAATGGAAAGCAGAGAAACTGAATGGGAATGAGAATGGGAGTGCGATTGAATGTCGAGGTCAGCAACGATGGGGCAAACCATTACACCGGGTTTCAGGCGACTGAAATCTCCGAATGCAATCCCTAAAATTACAGCTACTTAAAAGGCCAGAAGGCTACGATGGAGCGGCCCAACGAGACAGCCCAAGGGGATAACAGCCACTAGGAAAACCGACGATCAAGATAAAACTAGTGAAGCTAGTTAAAAAGGTAAAGCTAGTGAAACTAATTAAAGCTAGTAACATTTGCCAAAACTACGGTAACTTGATCGATATACCGTAGTTTCCATAGCTCAATATCTCAGAAATCTGACAGAAAAGCAAGGTTGAGGAAAAATCTAAGCGCATTGCTAGCACAGGGAAGCCTGCAAGCAAGCTATTCCTAGGGCCTAGCATGGTGTATTCTTTGGAGCGATCGCACCATAGCATCTAAGCCATAGCCCAACGCACCAATTACTAAGATCACAGCCAGCAATTCAGAATAGGCCAAGCGATCGCGCGTATCCAGAATGTAGTATCCCAAGCCAGCACTCACCCCTAGCATTTCCGCAGGGACTAAAACAACCCAAATAATTCCAATAGCCAACCGAATACCCGTCAAAATATGCGGCACAATCGCTGGAAGAATCACCCGAAGCAGAGTTTCCCAGGATGTTGCACACAGACTCCGAGACAGCAATAGCCAGCGTCGATCGACGGCTGCGACACCTGCGGCAGTATTGAGTAGAATCGGCCAAACCGCTGCGATGGTCAACAGAAAATAAACGGGACGATCGCCCACTCCAAGAACCATCACTGCCAATGGCATCCAAGACAGGGGAGAAATCATCCGAATAAACTGAAACAATGCTGAGGTGACTTGATCCAAAGCACGGGAAAGACCAATGAAAATCCCGAGGGGAATTCCTATAAGAGTTGCCCCCAGCAATCCAACAAAAACCCGGCGGAGACTAGTTATCAAGTGGGGGAAAAGGGCCCCCGATCGTAATAACTCTAGTAATGTGCCTAAGGTCTTTTCAGGAGAAAAATCACTGAAAATCATCCCTTGTTGCCAGGGCAATCCCTGGAAGACTGGACTCGTCCACAGCCACCAAACCAGCCCTCCTACACCCAAACCAACCATGGGTCTTAGCCAGCGCCAATTGAATGATTTTTGAGCAGCAGATGGGTTGGAAGAGGTTGCTAACGCCATAGATTTCTGGTTTAACTAAGCGGTCTGACCAATTCGCGTTGCTTCAGGAACTTCAATTAATCGCCCTGTTTTGACATCATAGATATAGCCATAAATCGGAATGGTTGCAGGCACTAAAGGATGCGATCGAATCCGTTGCACATCCACCACTACACTCTGGGCTAAGTCTTGGAATGTCAGCCAATCGACAAATTCTGCTTCCGTTGATCCTGGCCCACTGCCCACGTCTTTCCAGCCTTGATCATCCACAACAGCGGTCACTAAACTCTGGCCTAACAAATCACGAATAATTTGATCGGTGAATAATTGCATCCCGCAGTCCGTATGGTGAATAACAAACCATTCACGGGTTCCTAACAATTTGTAGGAAATCACCAGCGATCGAATGGCATCATCACTCGCCCGCCCGCCCGCATTCCGAATCACATGGGCATCGCCTTCAGCGAGGCCAGCGTATCGTGCCGGGTCAAGGCGCGCATCCATACAGGTCAAAATCGCCAATTGACGACTTGGGGGTAAGGGCAGTTGCCCCTTTTCGCCGAATTGTTCAGCGTAGGTTTGGTTAGCAGCAAGCACTTCTTGCAGAATTTGGCTCATAGAGATTTACGTGAATGGATCATTTCAGAACTCTTGCGGAGGGGGTGTGGGCGATCTTCCGCAGCAATCTTCCGCGATCGCCCAAGCAATCAGCATTAAATTGCAAACGTCTCTGTGCGGATTAAACTATCGTCTAAACCGAATGCAGATGGCCCACCCACTAACGGCAACGCATTTTTGACAAACGAAGCATCCACCAGATCCTGCGCGACTTGACTCGGTTGCAGGGCTTGCAAGAAGCTATTCTCCCCTTCTAGTTGGGTTTCCTGTAATAACTTCACTAAAGACTCCGTGTAGGAGGGAAAGGGATAGGGTTGGAAATCAATGCGGCTTCCAGGCCAATCAGGATGGGTAATGGCCCCTTGTTTACCATATACCTCCTTATCGTAATAGCTCAGTGTCCGTTGCAAAATTGGCAAGGGATGGGGGGTATATTTACCACCATCCTTCGATAGGATTTGGGCAACCTCCCCACGGTGCTCCCGCATCCAATGCTGCGCATTAACCAGAGCGTTGACGACTTTCTGTGACCAATCTTTGCGCTGCGTTAAATCATCTTCATGCATAAAGACGACACAGCAGGCATGATCTTTCCAAATATCTCCAGTGAAGCGTAAGATTTTACCTTTTTCCTGGGTTTCTGCCGCTGCATTAAAGGGTTCCGCCACGATATACCCACCAATGCTCTGATTCGCCAACGCAGACACCATTTCAGGCGGGGGCAGAACCAGTAGATTCACCTCATTGGCTGCTAGGGGAGCATCCTTAGGCTTCCGCACTACTTGCAATCCCGCTTGTTTAAGCACTTGCTGTAGGACTACGTTATGAATCGAATACCAAAAAGGAACCGCAATCGATCGACCGCCCAAATCTGCCACTGTGGAAATGCTGGGTAGTACCGTTAATGCAGAGCCATTCGTATGATTCCAGGCCACCACTTTCCCTGGAAATTTTTTCCCGTAGCGAATCCAAATCGTTGCTGGCATGAGAATGTGAATCACATTGACTTGTCGCGCCAGAAACGCTTCTACAATCTGTGCCCAAGAACGGAATAGGGTTGGCTGATCAGCGCTTAACCCTTCGGCTTCGTAGAGCTTCTGGGAGTGGGCAACCAGTAAGGGAGCCGCATCTGTAATTGGCAAATAACCAATCTTGACGGCAGGATTTGCATTTTCTGGGGATGGTGAACTTAGGGTTCCTTGTTTGGATGCGGTATTAGATTGACACCCCCCAATCGCCGCTGTAGTAAATGCAGAAGTGCCTAATAGACCACTAAAGCGAAGGAAATCGCGCCGACTCATGCCACAGCAAGCACAATTGAGGGGATGGAGAAAAGATCGATTCAGTTTAGACATCAGTGATCTACTAGGGTGGAAAGTTCAGTCAAAATGGACAAGCGTAAAGCCGTAAGTGCTTGGGTTTGGTGAAATCGCGGTTTAGGGGGTGGAATTGACCATTCCCGGTGAATGCGTCCAGGACGATGGTTCATTAAAACAATTCGATCGCCCAAGAGAAGAGCTTCATCAAGGTCATGGGTCACCATCAAGACGGTACTGTGATGCTGTTCAATCACCTTTAAGAGCAATGTCTGCATTTCCAAGCGGGTAAAGGCATCCAGTGCACTAAACGGTTCGTCAAGGAGTAAGAGTTGAGGATGACGGATCAGGGTTCTGGCCAAGGCAACTCGCTGGGCCATGCCCCCAGACAGTTGATGGGGATAGGCAGATTCAAAACCTTCTAAATTGACGCTATGAATCACTTCTTCAAGGCGTGCTTTCACTTCCCGCCGAGAAAGACGGGGCATATGTTTTAACTGCAACCCCCAGACAATGTTCTGACGCACGGTCAACCAAGGCAATAGAGCTGCATCTTGAAACACTAAGCCCACTTGGGGTTGGGGATGGTGAATGAGCTGACCTTTGAGATAAATCTCGCCCCGATCGGCGGATTGTAAACCCGCGATCGTGGACAGTAATGATGATTTACCACAACCACTCAATCCCACTAAGCAAACCACTTCCTGGGCTTGAACCGTTAAATTAATATCGGTAAAAGCGGTCAAAGCCCGTCCACGAACTAGATATTGTTTAGATAAATTTTCTACTCTTAACAGACTCGTAGAACGTTGGCGAACCTGTAAGGATGCGTGTGACTGTGACGATTGTGATCCATCGACTAATCCCAACTGATTCAGCTCGAAATGTGAGGGTTCCAACGATAATACTCCCAGATATTCTACGGGAATGAATTTGTTAGAGATCTGCTAGGGATTTGCTAAGGATTTGCGTAGATAAGACAGATCATTTATTAGGAAATTTATTTAGAAATCCAGATGAATCATTCATCAGATCAATTTAATTAGAAAGCAAATTAGACAAAGACATTGGAAGTCACTTTCTGTTCTCCTGAAACTGTTCGCTGTAATTCAGTCTCGAGCTGAACTAAACTCGGGGTTAAGACTGCCAGAAATCCAACTTCTCGCAGTCGTCGAGCAGTACCACTGGATTTGAAGTAGGCCATGCCACCCGTGGCTTCTAGTTCTAAGCCCACCGCATCGATCGCAAGGCGAGTCAGTGCAACTCGCACCTCAAAAATCTGACGTTCCTGCAACAGGGATCGAACGGACAATTGACTAAGCGATCGTAGTTGAGTCTCCAATTGCTCTAAGGTAATTTGAATATATTGAATTCGAGGTTGCAGAATAGCAATGTTGGGGTGCAGATGAGCCTGAATTTCTTGGAGAGCACGGCGCACCATCCCTAGGCTTAGACCACATTGCAACAGAATAAAGGACGATCTCACTTGGGGTAAAAAGGATTGCGCGTTATCACTAATAATCCATTGCGGCGAAAGTTCCACGGCATCCAATTTGAGGGTACTTGTCCATGACGCCTGTAGACCTAATAACTGGAGATCGATCCCCCGCTGCAACCCTGGGGTCTGGGATGGGATCGCAACCACGATCGCCTCCGCTGGACTGACTTGAGCCGCCACTGCCACCAGAAAATTATTCGGCTGTAAGTTAGACACCCAAGGAAGAAAGCCCGTTAAAGTAACCGATTGCGCCGTCCGTTGAGCTTGTAACCGTAGGGGTTCAATGCCTGCTAAATGTTTCATCGCATTGGATAACCCCGTTGCTCCAGAAATCTCAGCGCGGAGCACCTTTGGCAAAATTTCTGCTTGCAACCCAGTATTCTGGGTGCGGACTAAATATTCAATAAAGGCTCGCTGGCACCAGAATACAAAACCACTAGTCAAACAACGACCGGAAACCGTTGCGATCGCTTCAATGGCATCCAGTAAAGTTCCACCCCCGCCGCCTAGCGATTCTGGCACTCCCCAGCCAAGCCATCCGGCATCTGCAATGAGTGACAACGAGTGACCCACACTCACCGTGGAGTCCCCTTCATCTAATGCATTAGCCTGTTGTTCGAGCAATGATTCCACTTGCTGAGTCTTAAGCATTCTTTTCCATTCCCTGAGCCGAGAGACATTAAGCTGTCAAGGAATGCCTAATGCACATTCCGAATTTCAGTTAAACGATCGATCGGGACTCCAACGACTTCCCGCGCTTCTTCAACGGTTGCGGCATCAGGGCTATCGTAAAAACAGAGGCATTTGCTCAGGTCTTCACACACATAAGTTCGCTCAAATTTCACCGCCGGAACCTGGGCATACAAAGGCGATTTCTCCGCCTTACGTTGCAGGTAGGCTTCCATGGTCAAACCCGCAGGCAAATTCCATTCCACTAAGTAATTGGCCTGTGCTTTGCGATCGTGCACAGTTTGTAGATCTTGACCAACTAATCGAACGGGCTGTAGGGACTCCACCGTCCATCCAATGTCTCGAAAACTTGCTTGAGCCTGTTCTGGGCTGGGGGCTTTTAAGATAATAAATAGTTGCTGTAAATCTTGGCTGACCTGCGCTTCAATCAAGTCACTAGATTGCTGAAGGGCACTCGCTGCAAGTCGATCTAATGAGGCTGCTAAAGCATCAGGATTGTGAGCTTCATCAAGCTTGCTTTCAACTAAATATAAGGTCATACACAACGACTCCAGAACAGACTTGCAGAATAGATGACATTCCACTACTTATAAGCCTATGGGCAGGAGTCTAGGGAGAAATAGTACAATGGATACAATTACAATGAGTTTTAATAATTCTCAGCCATGGGCAAAACTGAAGGGTTGGCTAGTACAATCGATACAATTAGAGTTAATTTTGACAAAGATTCTAAGCAGAATTCTCAGCAATTCAGAACTTTCAGTTACTCAGAATGCTAATCAATTTCAATTAATGTGTGGAGTAATTCCTGGAGCCGATCGTGGCCATCTCGGAAAATAGACCACCCATCTCCCACTAAAACCGCTTCAATTCCCTTCAATATAGCTAGACGTTGCACTGATGCGATCGCGGCGGCTCGATCCTGCAATTTAGCATCGGGTAATAGCGCTAAGGATCCTGCACGAGGAGCCCGGATTAAATCCCCGGTAATCAGCGTATGGCCCCCTAACAGTAGGGCCAATTCTCCGGGGGTTTTGGAGCCGGATAGTTCGATCACTTGCAGTTGAGGAACGAGTTCATCTCCATCTCCCAACCAGCGAATCGTAGAACCTAGGCTATCCTCAAGTTTGACCAGGGTTGCCCGTTCGGCTTTGGGCGCTGCAACCTGAGCCCCCGTTTGCTGAGCGATCGAGAGGGTATCCCGCAAGTGATCGGAGTTTGTGATCACAATCCAGTCTGCCCCTCCCAAGGATTGGAGATGCCTCCAATCATGCTTACTTAAAGGCACTGGATCAATTAAAATATTGCCACTAGGACGACTCCAGACAATTCCATTAAAGTCTATATTTCGATCTGAGTCGAAAATTGACCAACTATACAAATCTGAACGATGAAGAGACTTCATAACAGCTAAAATCAATAAACTTTAAATTGTTCTTTCTAGGATCCTAATGTATCGATAAAGGAGCAGTTTTGGCTAGCTTCTATAACATCTTAGAACAAGTGAAAGATTCTAGAGTTGATTTTTTCATTCAATTTTTTTCATTCAAATTTGTATCCTAAATGCTTGTATTTTAAGTGGGACTATGAAATACTCCCATTCAATTCACCTGTAATTATTTCCAATTCTTATAGAGTGAACGTAAAAATTCAGTCATCTTATCTTTCAAAGTATCCCGATCGATTGACTGAATAGACCTATGCGGAAAATTTAGCCTCTTCAGTTAGGCTTTCAGCACCCTTCGCTGACAACCTTGTAAGCATTTGTTCAATTACCTTAGTTTCTGAAGGAAAGTTTACCATGGCAACATTAGAGCTCTACTTTTCAAAAGCTTCAACGTTTTCTCAACGTACGCGCGTAGTTCTCTTGGAAAAGAAGATTGCCTTTACTCCCATTGAGGTGGATTTTCAAAATAAATCACCAGAGTTTTTACAGATTTCTCGTTATGGAAAAGTGCCAGCTATTCAGCATGGAGAGGTTAGGCTCTATGAATCTTCCATCATTAATGAATACCTAGAAGAAGTGTTTCCCGACCCAGCACTACTCCCGAAATCCCCTGCTCAAAGAGCGATCGCGCGGATCTGGATCGACTATGTCAACACCCGTGTTGTGCCCGCTTTCACAAAATTGCTGCGGGGCAAGAATGTCGAAGAACAGGAACAAGGACAGCGAGAATTCCTAGAATCCCTGCTTTATCTAGAACAGGAAGGGTTCAGTAAGCTGTCAGGCGATGGGCCGTATTGGTTGGGTGAGAACCTTAGCTTGGTCGATATCAGCCTCTATCCTTGGTTTGAGCGACTTCCTGTGTTGGAACATTTTCGTCAGTTTAGCCTGCCAGATGAAACACCCCAGTTACAAGCATGGTGGCAGGAATTGCAGAAACGTCCTTCCATTCAAGCCGTAGCCAATCCAACTAGCTTTTACATTGAGCGATTTACTAAGATTTTAGGTAATCCAACCCCTTCCCCCCTTCCCCTTTCCAATCATCAATAAAATCAGAACGCTGAAAGCCAGGACGTTGAAGGTCAGGACATTTTTGAACTCGCGTCCAATGGCTTTCGGAACAATTTGCGATCCATCTTTGCTATCTAGCATCACGACTGTCCAGCATTCACGACTATCCAACATATTGTTGCAGCAACCACACTATGAAGCTGAGCTACTTTCCCCTCGAACGGCCAGTCAGCCGTCGTAAATTTCTCGCAACGGCAACCGTGGCAACCGGGTTTACCTTAGCAGTACACCCCATTTCCGCTGAAGTGATTACAACCGATGCCAACGGTATCGTAGCTGGTCCAGTCACGATCCCAGTTAAGGGAGAAGCCATTCCTGCCTATCGAGCAGCACCTGCCACCGGCGATAAATTTCCCATTGTCCTGGTCATCCAGGAAATTTTTGGAGTACATGAACATATTCAAGATATTACCCGTCGGTTAGCTAAGTTGGGCTACTTGGCGATCGCACCGGAATTGTTTACACGGCAGGGCGACGTCTCCAAACTTAGCAACATTGACGACATTCGCAAAATTGTAGGCACCGTACCCGATGCCCAAGTGCTGGGGGATCTGGATGCCACTGTAGATTGGGCCATTCACTCCGCCCAAGGCGACGGCAACCGAGTAGGAATTACGGGCTTTTGCTGGGGAGGACGAATTACTTGGCTCTATGCCGCCCACAATCCCCAAGTCAAAGCGGGGGTTGCCTGGTATGGGCGCTTGGTTGGCAACGCAACGGAACTGACCCCCAAGCATCCAGTGGACATCGCTGCAAACCTCAGTGTCCCTGTGCTAGGACTGTATGGCGGACAGGATACGGGCATTCCGTTAGAGACCGTGGAACAACTCCGGGAAAAACTGGAAGCCAGCAAGAGTCGATCGGAAATTGTGGTCTATCCCGATGCACCCCATGCCTTTTTTGCGGATTATCGGCCCTCCTACCGCAAGGCTGATGCGCAGGATGGTTGGAAGCGCTTACAGGCATGGTTTAAGCAGCATGGAGTTTGATGAGTCGAGAGCCTATATCACCACCACCATTCTGTTATTTAATGTGAGTTCGACAGGCACAATTGTCCCTCACGAATCCCCTGTCCATTGACGGAGAATTTACTTTCGGGGGGTGTCGGGGGAGTAGAGTCCCCTGACAAAGCAGGGGGGCGGGGAGAAGTTCCCCGATCTTCGCTGCGGAGCAACCCCCGACGATCGAACCGCCCCACGAATTCATCGAACTCACGTTGATTGAAACCAACATTCCCCAAAAATAGTGCGATCGTAAAACCAACCACTCGGAGATCTCTGGGCGGAATTACGATCGCACTATCAAACGTCGATTAGAAATCGATTAGAAACGCTAATTCTTAGGCTGGATTTCTAACGTCTTGAACGTTGCTGGCGGTTAAAATGGGCGACTTCCTGCGAGACTCACCCGCTTCAACACTCGACGATAACGCGGATCGAAGGGTTCACGATAATGTAGAGTTGCTTGATTATCCCAGTAAACAATATCCCCTACCGACCATTTATGTTGGTAATAAAATTGTGGCTGATTGAGGTGTTTGCGCAACTTCGCAATCAGTGCCGATCCTTCTTCTGGTTCTAGCCCGACGACTTCCACCTCTGTCTCAGCCCCCAAGAACAGAATTTTTTTGCCACTTTCTGGATGGGTACGGACTAGGGGATGGGGAAACACTGGGCTGATCAGTGGAATACTCCGATCGTGTCGATATAGCGGCGCAGGTTGACTCCGATCGCGCACGAAAGGGTTATAGGTAATGAGCTGCAAATCCGCAATCTGCTCTTTGGTTGCATCATCCAAAGTCTCATAGGCTAAATTTAAATTCAGCCAATAGGTATTTCCTCCTACGGGAGGAACTTCCTCTGCATACAAAAGGGACCCACTCGACGGATAGGGAGTCCAATGGTGATCAGCATGGAAAGATAATTCCCCTGTTCCTGTATAGCCGCCTTCAATGTTAGCCACGGGAATCACGCGGGGGGTCACACCCGGTGCAGAAGCCAGAACGGGCGTTTCGTCAGAGGGTACAAAGAGATCGCCAAAATAGGTCGCAAAATTAAAGAGCTGATCATCCGTGAGTTTTTGATCTTTAAAGATCAGAATATGCCGATCGCGCAGGGCTTGCTTGAGTTGCAGAATGACCTCGGGCCGCACGGGACGACTCACATCTAACCCTCTGACCACTGAACCTAGGGGGGCTTCTAAGGGTTGAATCTTGAGTTCATCACGGGTTAATGTAGTCACCATAGTTTCCAACCTGAATGATTTTCTAACACAAAGCCCAGACTCACAGGGTCTAAGTACCGAACTGTCCAGCACCCTTGAGTCTCAGGACTGTTGCATTAACTGAAAGTTGTCTTGTTGTTGCGAATGCAGTGATAAACTTCACCAATTACGTCGGCTCTAAATTATTAGTCATAGCAAAATATCAAGCACTCAATTCTTCTTCCCAATCCTTGCAGTGAAGAAGTAATTTACACCCTTTGCAATCTTTGCGCACCTTAACATCTTTTATGACAAGACAGGCTTGCTTGCTAAGCGAATTAATTGTCAAGTCAATTGATTATTAATTCAATTAATAGAGTCCTAGAAATGGTTAGTTCTCTAGCATTCCCATGAATAACAGTTTCATACTCCTCTAAAAAAGACAAGTAACAGGATATACATTTTTCAATTTCACGGACTCTTCGATCATTCCTAAGAGTGATTTACATTTTTTCTCACCATCAGCTTAACGAACTTTTACCATCAGTTCATTGCCTTGTAAGTCATCATTGACCGATCATCGATCAACAATTTATAGAAATTAAGAAATATTATGGGAGCGTAAAATAACCCACAGGATGAAGAATGTATTAACTGTGACATACAAAACGATTGCAGATAGGACAGATAGTTGCAGAAGAAACAGCATGGAGTTTACTAGGCTAAATATCAACTTGAAGGAAGCACCTGAGTTTTAGTTTTTGTATGATAGATGATAGCCTAATCAACGGGGTGTAGTTTTCAGCACGCTTGAGTTATATAATTTGGCTGACATGATAAAGTGCCTATAAAAAGGATCGTTGATCCTTAAAGAATTTCTACCTGCAAATTAGAATTCTTGTGTTGGAATTCTTGCATTCCCCTATTTGCCTTAACCTGGCTAACATCCAGCTACAACTGTGTTATTGGACTTCACGCCCCTTTAATTGATCCATGAAATACAACCAACTTGGTAATAGTGATTTGAAGGTCTCAGAAATTTGTCTGGGAACCATGACCTTCGGCAATCAAAATACGATCGAAGAAGCACGCCAACAACTCGATTATGCCTTTGATCGCGGTATTAATTTCCTAGATACGGCTGAAATGTATCCCGTTCCTCCCCAGGAGAAAACCTATGGGATTACGGAAACCTTTGTAGGCGAGTGGTTGAAAAATCAGCAGCGAGATCGCGTGATCGTAGCGACCAAACTGGTTGGTGCAGGCCGACCCTTTACATGGGTACGGGGGGGCTCCAATCAGGTGAATCGTAGCAACATTGAAGCAGCCATTGATGCCAGTTTAAAGCGATTACAAACTGACTATGTCGATCTCTATCAAATTCACTGGCCCGATCGCTATGTTCCAACCTTTGGCCAGACGGTTTTTAATCCAGAACACGATCGGGACACCGTTCCCATCGCTGAACAGCTTGAAGTGTTTGCAGACATTATTAAAGCTGGCAAAGTCCGTTACCTTGGGGTCAGCAACGAAACCCCTTGGGGCATTGCAACCTTTAGCCAAGTTGCGCAACAACTCAACCTCCCCAAAATTATCTCGATTCAGAACGCCTATAATTTGCTCAACCGAGTCTTTGATTCAGCCCTAGCAGAAGCAAGCTATCGGGAAAATGTTGGATTGCTAGCCTATAGTCCCTTGGCCTTTGGGTTTTTGACTGGGAAACATTTGCCAGGCGCATCCGACCCAGGTGCAACACGCATTTCTCTGTTTGAGAATTTCGGTCAGCGATATTTCAAACCCAGAGTGACGGCTGCGGTGGCTGAGTATGTCGAAATTGCCAAGCGGCATAACCTGAGTCCCGCCCAGCTCGCGATCGCCTTTGTACGGAGTCGTTGGTTTGTCTCCAGCACAATTATTGGTGCAACCACATTGGCGCAACTTCAGGAAAACATTGACAGCATCAATGTCCATCTAGATGACGCTATTCTGGCGGAAATTGATGCAATCCACGATAAAATTCCCAATCCTGCCCCCTAATGTCTTGCCCGAATTGATTTAGCATAACGAGGACTGGTCATCTTAATTGATAACCAGTCCTTGTATTTCTAGATTTTAGTTTCTAGCGTTGAAAGTCAAAATCAACGACCATCGAAATCAACGACCTAGGCCGCATCTAAACCGCTTGTTTGTCTAAACAGCTTGTTTGGCAGACTCCTGTAACTGAACGATCGCCCTTTCCGCTCGGATGCTGACTTCCCGATCGGGGTCATCCAACGCCTGCTGTAGGGCTTGTAAAGCCAAGGGATTGCCCAGTTTGCCCAAGCCGATCGCGGCTTCCTTGCGGACATCAGACACTGTATCAGTTAGCGCATGAATCAGGATTTCGAGAGTTTGTGCGATCGACTCGCTGGGAACGACTTGGGTTTGTAATGCCTGAATCGCAAACTTCCGCACCTGCCAATCTTGATCCTGAATAGCTGTGAGTAATGCAGGAATCGCTTCTGGGGCAGGATGCAAAGCCAGCGACTTCGCCGCATTACGGCGCACCTGCCAATCTTGATCCTGGTCCAATGCCTGGATTAACCAGGGCACGGCTTCATCACTGGCTAAATGCCCTAAAGTCAATGCGACTTCCCGTCGGACGGCATCCACGGGATCCTGGATCAGTGGCAAAATAGGTGGACAGCGATCGAGTTGATTTAAATAACGCAGGGTAATCACTGCCGCTTCCCGCAGCTCCCAATTTGCGGCTGACAAAAAGGGCAAAATGTAGGGCAGCGCCTGCACATCATGGATCTTGCGCAACAAATACAACACACTCAATTGCACGGTTGGTTGATTCTGTTGCAATCTGTCCAATAGTAATAACAAATGATCGGGCCTAACCAGTTCACCCAAAGCCGACTGGGCTTCTTGCCGCACCTCAGCATCGGGGGATTGCAGGACATCCAGTAAGGCTGGAACGGCGATCGGATTAGCCAATTCCCAAAGCGCTGTTACTGCTAATTGCTGCACGATCGCGTATTCATCCTGCAAAGCTTGAATCAATGGTGGTACAGCCACTTCATCGCCCAAATGTTGCAGGGTTTTAATCGCAACTAAACGATCGCTGACTTCCGGCGATCGTAATTGTTCCAGCGCTTCTAGAACGTCTGGATCGCTTTCTGGCCCAACATGACCTAGCATCGCTCAATTACCTTAAGAGAAACGGAATCTGCACCGTAATCGCCTTCGTTGGACATTCCTTTTCGCAGGGGAGACAGAACCAACATTCGTCATATTTCATGTAAGCCTTACCTGTCTCAGGATTTTTAGCCAACACATCCAATGGACAAACGTCAATGCACACGGTACATTTTTCCAAACACTTCGATTCATCCACCACCACCGGAACATCTACCCGTTGATTCGTTAATGCCATAAAACCTTACCTCACAGCGACATCGTAAACTTCTGTTTGCAAATCCACATCAATGATGTAGGGATCAATCGATCGCTTAAACAATTGCATTTCGTTGGGTGCAACTTGTTTCAAATTAACATGACAAAACCATTCTGCATCATTACGATCGGGATAATCCACACGGTAATGATACAATCCCCAACGGCTCTCACGCCGATAGAGCGAAGCCCGCGCCGCCATTTCCGCACAGTCTCGAATAAAATGCACCTCCATACAACGCATTAGCTCATGGGGATCCCTTGCACCCATTTGGTCTAAGGTGTCGTGATAGCGCACAAAATGCTGCAAGCCAATTTCCATCTTATTCGTGACCTTGGGCGGTTGCAGGTAATCATTCACCAAGCGCCGTAGTTTGTATTCCACTTGGGTGTGGGGAATCCCATTGGGACGGGTTAAGGGAGCATAAATTCGAGTGCGTTCCGCCGCTAATAAATCCCCATCTGGCTCGACATGAGGCACCGATCGGGCATAGTGCGCTGCCTGTTCTCCCGCAATGCGGCCATAGACAAAGGCCCCAATCATATAGTTATGGGGTACACTCGCCATATCCCCCGCGGCGTATAGCCCTAGAACAGTCGTTTCCGCCCGCTCATTCACCCACACCCCAGAAGCACTGTGGCCACTACATAGCCCGATTTCCGAAATATTCATTTCAATGCCATGGGTGCGGTAATTTTCCCCGCGTCCTGCATGGAAGCGATCGCGACTGGGGCGTTCATTGCTCCAAAGAATCGACTCAATTTCGGCAATGGTGGCTTCATCCAAATGGGTCATCTGCAATTGGATCGGGCCTTTACCGGAATTTAATTCCTTCCAAATTTCCAGCATCATTTGGCCACTCCAATAATCGCAATTAATGAAGCGGTGGCCCTCGGCATTGGTTGTATAGGCTCCAAAGGGGCCCGCCACGTAAGCACAGGCAGGCCCGTTGTAATCTTTAATCAGCGGGTTAATTTGAAAGCATTCGATATTGGATAACTCAGCTCCGGCATGGTAGGCCATGGAATAGCCGTCCCCCGCGTTGGTGGGGTTTTCGTAGGTGCCGTAGAGATAGCCCGAAGCGGGCAGGCCCAAACGCCCACAAGCGCCCGTAGACAGAATGACCGCCTTCGCCTGAATCACCACAAAATTGCCATTACGCACATCAAAGCCGATCGCCCCGATCGTCCGCCCCTCCTGCACAATGATCCGCGTCGCCATCACCCGATTCAGCACCCGCACTTTATGACGTTTAACTTGGCGCGTCAGAATGGGTTTGAGGTCTTTGCCTTGGGGCATGGGCAGCACATATTTGCCCACCCGATGCACCTGCTTGACATCGTAGTTACCCTCGGGGTCTTTTTGGAATTGGACGCCCCAACGTTCGAGTTCCTGAATGGTCTCGTAACCTAGGGTTGCGGTTTGCAAAACGGCTTTCTGTTGAACGATGCCATCGTTGGCGATCGTGACTTCGCGTACATACTTTTCTGGGGTGGCATGGCCGGGAATCACCGCCGTGTTAACCCCATCCATGCCCATCGCGATCGCGCCACTGCGGCGAATATTAGCCTTTTCCAAAATCAACACATCCGCATCAGGATTGGCCTGTTTTGCCTTAATCCCAGCCATTGTGCCCGCCGTTCCACCACCAATTACCAGAATATCCGTAAGGAGGCGATCTACGATGGGATTTTCTGGATCAAAAGCAATCTCTTCCGCAGTGGCTACCATCATGAGTTCCCCTTCCAAACAATATCCTGAACCTTAATCTCCTTGGGGATCAACTTAATTTTGCTAAACGTATCCGCAATTTCCTGCTGTTTAGCAATAATTTCCGCCGTCAGTGGCAAGACTCCATACTCCCGGCGCTTTTCTGCCAGTTCTAAGGGAGCTGGGTCAATGCCCAAGCTAGGTGCCAAAAATTTTGTAACTTCCGTAGGATTGCTCTTAGCCCAATCGCTACGTTTCCTCACTTCATCCAAAACGGTTTTCAATACCTCAGGATGCTTGTCAATAAAGGATTGTGAAGCTAGGTAATAGCCTTTGTTCGGGGCCAAACCCGTTGCATCCACAATCTGCTTAGCGCCGATCTTGGTTTCTGCCACAGCTAGGTAGGGATCCCAGATAGCCCAAGCATCCACTTTGCCAGTTTCAAAGGCAGCACGGGCATCTGCGGGGGTTAAATGCACCACATCCACATCGCTCAAGCTGAGCCCAACGGACTCCAACGCCTTGACGACCAAGTAATTGGTATTCGAACCTTTGGCAAAGGCAATTTTTTTACCCTTCAAATCCTCCAACTTTTGGATGGGTGAATCCTTGGGAACCACGATCGCTTCAGCTTTCGTTGAGAGGGGATCGTAGGCCACGTAGCGCACAGGTGTCCCAGCAGCCTGGGCAAAAATGGGCGGCGCTTCTCCGGTATAGCCAAAATCGACGGAACCAGAATTCATCGCTTCCAATAGCGGCGGCCCTGCCGGAAACTCAGCCCACTGCACCGTTCCTCCAGAAGCCGCTAGGGCTTTTTCCAAGTCCTTATTTTCTTTCAATAAACTCAGAATTGTTGCAGCCTTCTGATAACCAATTTTGACGACTAGGCCACTGTTAGCAGAGTTCGCATTGTTGCTAGGTGAACTATTCGGAGAAGTCGCCTGATTGTTTTGACTTCCAGAAGAGCAAGCGGAGACAACTAAACTGAGACTTAACCCGATCGCCATGAACGATAAAAAGGCTTGCAACGACGATCGGGCAAAGCGAGGCTGAATGCGCTGCCAGAGCGCTGTCAAAAAAATAGGTGCTTGTAATGCCATCAATCTCAACCTCACACGCGAAAGATCAAATCAAATCCTTAACTAGGAAATTCCTCACCAGCGTTGGGAAAGAACTCACAAAGGACTCACAATAGACAACCCTAAAGAGAGACAACCCTAGAGAGAAACGGGTTGAAAGTGCACGTCCCGGCCTGTATATTCTGGTACCCAACCATCCGTTCCAGTAAAGTAACGAATCGCCTTAATCTGACGAGTTTCCGTCAAAACAAACCAATGTTCAGTACCCGCTGGAACGTTGATATATTCTTCAGGATAAACCGTCAACTCAACTTGACTCTCATCGGGTAAAACAAAGCCAAAAATACCTTCTCCATCAATGATGTAGCGGATTTCATCATCAGCATGAGTATGAATCTTATCAAACTTTGCCAACAATTCATCGAGATTGGGAACCTTTGGATGCAAAACTACCAAATCCCGATTCTGATAACCATCGGATTGTTGAAGTTGTTGAAAATAGTGATCGAAGGTCAACAATACCGCTTCTTTTTCGGTATCGTTGAGGCTATCCTGGGCCAAAAGCACCTTGAGTTCAGGATTATCTCCGATCGGCCAATGGTGTAACTGAATATCCAGAGGTTGCAGAACCTCCTTAATGCGATCTAAATCTGTGAGCACTTGACCATTTTCTAGCCTGAGTCTTGCCATAATAGCCTCCAGAAAATTATTGCAATTCCTTCGAGAACTGAGTTGATTGCCCCATTCCTGGGGAGCGAACTAATCAATCAATCAGCCAATTTTTCATTAAGAAGCCTCCGCTTGCTCAACTTTGATCGTTTCAGCATTACTAAAGACTTGCTTAGCAATCAGACGGATGATGATGAACAGTGAAAAACTCGTTACGACAATTACACTGACGACGGTGGGATCATCAAAATTTGTCCCTGCAACCAGCAATGCGGCAGCAATGTTACGCTGGGCAGTTCCAACAGCGAGGGTGCGTTTGGTGTCTTCTGCTGGGCCACCTAAGAGATAACCAATTAAAAAGGATACCAGAATAAATCCCGCGATCGCTAAAATTGCACCCGTTTTAACCATGAGGATTAAGCTATCCACTTGGAGCAGAAATGAACTCGTCAACCCGATCACTAAACCAATGCTAGAAATCTTCCGCATCCAGGGTTGCAGGGTTGCCGCGATCGACGCATTGGTAGCCCGGATAACCAGACCCAAGGCCAGTGGAATCAGCATGAGGGTCAAAAGGGGTTTGATGATATCCCAGGGGCTCACCTGCACATCCTGTAGAACAAAGGTAAAGGCAAAGGGCATATAAATTGCCGTTAGCCCCATCATCAACAGCATCACCCCTGCGGCATAGGCTAAATTGCCTTGCACGAGTTGGGCCAGCTTGGGCAAGACAGGAGGGCCCGCCGCAACCGCCAGAATCGTTAAACCAATCTGAACGGAATGATCCAAGGGCGCAACCTGCAATAGCCCATACACAAAGAGCGGAACCAGGATAAAGTTAGCGAGTAGCGACTTCAGGATGAGTCGCACATTCCGCAAGGGTTCCCAGATTTGCTGAAGCGTGAGACTAAAACCGGTGTCCAGGAGCATGGACAAAATGAGAACGAGGAAGGTGAGCTTATTGACTAGGCGGAGATCAATGACACCTTCGATCGTTCTCAGAAGTTCGTGGAAAGTTTCATTCATGGGGTTTTCAGGTAGGAGCAACCGCCCGATCGGGACTGCCAGAAAAAACAAAGAGGTGCTGATTGGCCGGTAGGGGGGCAGGTGTCCCTAAATAGCGATGCAACCCAACACCCATATCTCCGGTGGCGGTTAACTGGAAGTCTACTTCTTCAAACTGAGCCCCTTGGAAGGTCTGCCGCACAAGGTCAGAATAGGCAATGCCATCCCGATGGCCCCTCGTCCAAGCGACTAATGCGCCCGTTTTTGCCAAGAATTTTAGGTTGCCAATAAGTTGCTGTAGGGCCGCTTCATCCGCCAAGTTGCCAAAAATTCCGCAGACGAGCACGATATCCGCAGGAACCGCCCCTGCGTAGTTATCCGAGAGGGTTGCATCGCCCTGCAGGAGCTCAATTTGGCTGGCTAACCCGGCTTGCTCGATCGCGGCTTGACCCTGTTCCACCAATTGTGGATTGAGTTCAACTAATCGGGCGGAAACATCGGCGCGGCGGGGATGGTTGAGCAATGCGCCCCGTAAATCGCGCCCGTCCCCCGCACAGGCACTCACAATCTGAATTCGGCCAGGGGGTTGGGCATCGAGCGATCGGGTAATATACCCCTGCACAATTTCAAGGCGTTGTTGGAGCCGTTCCTCGCTCTGATAGAGATCATGCCATTCAAACCAATCCTTAGGCATCTTTATTTCTCCTGCGTAATCGTTGTGAAGTTGATGTTGTGAAGTGGGCTCGTTGCATTGTGATCGAGCTAAAAAAGTAATCGGTCTGAAAAACTGACTAGCAGTTTTTTGCAAACTTACGCCTGTTTGAGATCAAGGGTGACTTTCTGTAAGTTGCCGGTGAAGGCGAAGGGCACCTTGTAGTTCTCAATGACTGGAGTTCCCAGATCCCGACCAATATCAAAGGTTTCATCTAAGCCCCAACGGTAGGCAACGGTTTGGGGAATGCGTCCTTCTCCGACCTGCTGGCCGTTGATAAATAATTTGCCAATGCCGCCTGCTCCGGGCTTGCCACCATCGGACTGGAACTCAAATTTCAATTGAGTTGTTCCTTCGCTAACTTTTTCCGAGGCTCGGATTAAGGTGCGATCGTTACCCAGGAAGTTGTACGCAAAGGTGGGTTTACCGTCGTCTAAGAAGAAGCTCCATCCCGCAAACCGTCCCCCCTGGGAGACTAATACGCCTTCTGCATCATCATCCTGAAGCTGCACATCAGCGGTAATGCTGAAGGATTTGTTTTTAATGTCCGGTGCGCTGGCTTCGGGGACGCCTTCGGTTCCGGGATAGTAGACAAAATGGGTTCGTCCCTGAACTAGGCTGGGTCTGGTGCTGACATCAAACCGCTTGAGCAGACGATCGTCTAGCGGCAAGACCTGGTGCTTCTGGGCCTCGGTCAGAAATAGTTTTTGCAATTGCTGCAATTTGGTTGGATTTTGCGCGGCTAGATTGTTGGCTTCACTGAAGTCTTCAGCAATGTTGTAGAGCTCCCAGGTATCTTGATCAAAGGTGGTTTTGGAAACAGCTTCCCAAGGCAACCGACCATGGCGGGCCGCAGCCACCCAGCCCCGATCGTAGATCGCCCGATTACCAAACATTTCAAAGTATTGGGTAGTGCGGTGGGAGGGTTCCTCCGGATGGTCAAAGGTATACACCAAGCTGGTGCCTTCGATCGGTTGTTGTTCCACACCATTCACCACCGTGGGAGCCGTAACTCCAGCGGCTTCCAAAATCGTGGGGGCAATATCAATCACATGGTGAAATTGCGTCCGCAGCCCGCCCCGATCCTGAATCCGATCACCCCAGGCAATAATAAGGGGATCGCGGGTGCCGCCAAAGTGGGAGGCAATTTGTTTAGTCCATTGGAAGGGGGTATTGACGGCCCAGGCCCAAGCCGCATGGAAGTGATTAAAGGTTTTGGGGCTGCCTAAATCATCCAAGGCCGCTAGCACCTGTTGGCGATCTTCAGGCACCCCGTTAAACACCTTCAATTCGTTAACGCTCCCGGTTAAGCCTCCTTCTGCACTGGCTCCGTTATCCCCAGCAATGTAGATCACAAGGGTGTTATCTAATTCACCTAACTGATCGATCGCATGAATCACCCGTCCCACCTGCGCATCGGTATGGGCCGTAAATCCAGAAAAGACTTCCGCCTGGTGGGCAAACAGCTTTTGGTCTTCCTTGGAGAGGGAATCCCAGGCGGGCAGTTCGGCGGGGCGCGGCGTTAATTGCGCATTGGCAGGAATGACCCCTAGCTGTTTCTGGCGGGCAAAGGTTTCCTCGCGCAATTTATCCCAACCCTGATCAAATTTGCCTTTGTACCGTTCAATCCACTCCTTGGGGGCATGGTGGGGGGCGTGGGTTGCGCCCGTGGCGAAGTAGGCAAAGAAGGGTTTATCTGGGGCGATCGATTGCTGGGTCTGAATCCAATTAATCGCGTGATCCGCGAGGTCACGGGTGAGGTGATAGTTGGGATCGTTGAGGGGAGCTTGAATATGCTTGGTATTTTCAACAAGAGCGGGACTCCACTGGTTCGTATCACCGCCTAAAAAGCCATAGAAGTAATCAAAGCCTAGATGGGTCGGCCAGCGATCGAAGGGGCCAGCGGCACTGGTTTCATAATCCGGGGTGTTATGCCATTTGCCAAAGGCGGCAGTGCTATAGCCGTTTTGTTGGAGCACTTCCGCCACCGTCGCGGCACTCCTCGGCAAAATGCTGTTATAGCCGGGATAGCCGGAGGCAATTTCCTGGACGACCCCAGTGCCGACGGAATGGTGATTGCGCCCGGTGAGTAGAGCGGCTCGGGTCGGGGAGCAAAGGGCGGTGACGTGGAATTGGTTGTAGCGCAATCCTCGATCGGCGAGGGCGGTCAGTTCTGGAGTGGCGATCGGGCCCCCAAAGGTGCTGGTTTGCCCAAAGCCTTCGTCATCCAGCAGCACGAGCAAAACGTTGGGGGCCTTGGCCGGGGCGGTGATGGGTTTGGGAAAGTCCGGTTGGGAGTCTTTGTAGGTTAGGCCAATTTTGCCTTGGAACGGTGGCTCAGGAATTGGGAGGACTTTGGAGGTCGCGGCCCAAGCAGGTAACGGCAGAAAGCTCGTGAGGCTCAGCAACACGATCGTCAAAAATTTTGTGATGCGTCCCAGGAGCGATCGTAATTGCAGCAGGGTTAGTAACCGCAAGCGAGGCAGGTGCTGGGGATGGAACCCTCGAATGAAACGAACTGTTTTCATAGGTTGTATTTCCTGATGTCGAACTGAATGTCGAACTGGATGTTGAATTAACAGTTGAACTAACGGTTGAGTTAACGGTTGAACTAGATATCAACTTTCCAGTTCGATCGTGGGGAAAGAGCCCGAGGGAAGATTTTTGACCAAGCGAAATCCAATGTGGGTGGTACCAGTGTCGGGGGATTCGGATTCCCGCGCCGCTGGACGAAACCGACTGCAATAATTCACAGCACAGAGGTAAGAGCCTCCTTTGATGACGTGGAGAGCCCCATCCCTGGGTTTATTGGGATCAAAACTCTGGGAGGCGTTGGGGCCGGTGGGATTGTGTTGATGGGCGTGACTGGCGTGACCCGTGTGGTACCAATCCGCCGTCCATTCCCACACATTTCCGGTCATGTCATACAGTCCATAGCCGTTCGCAGGAAAAGAGCCAACGGGGGCCGTACCGCCGTAGCCATCGGCTTGGGTATTCAAGATAGGAAACAACCCTTGCCAAGTATTGGCTTTATCGGCAGCATACTGGTTGCCCCAACTGTAGGTTGCACCGTCTAAGCCGCCCCTCGCAGCGAATTCCCATTGGGCTTCCGTGGGTAGGGATTTTCCGGCCCACTGGGCATAGGCAACTGCATCTTCGTAGGCGATATGAACGACGGGATGGTTCTCTTTACCCACGATCGTGCTGTCTGGGCCAGAGGGATGTCGCCAGTTCGCACCAACTGTCCAATACCACCAACTCAGGAGGGGCACTGACTTTGCATCGGCGGCGGGGGCACGAAACACCAAGGAACCGGGCGATCGTTGATCCTCTGGCAAGTCAGGAAACTGCGCTGGGGAGAGGGGCCGTTCTGCGACGGTCATGTATCCCGTTGCTTGGACAAATTCCGCAAATTGGGCATTGGTGACTTCGGTTTGATCAATACAAAAGTTATCCAGGGTGACCTGATCCGCCGATCGTTCCTCTGGAAAACGCGGGTCATCTGAACCCATTTGAAAGCTTCCCCCTGCAATCCATTGCATGCCCACCGGACAAAGGGGAGCCGCCCAGACTGTGGGACTGAACCACAGTGCCCCCAGCCATAGCATCACGATCGTGAGTAGACAAGGCAGCCATTGTTTTCTGCTGAGGGGGGGGATCGTCATGATCAGAGTGTGCACGAGAGCCAATTCAAAAAAGGAATTCAGGGGGAAATATCAGGAACAGAGAAGACAAGAGAGCGTATTCAAGGGAAGAAACTCAAGGTTGCCAATGGTATTTCACATTGGGTTGACCATTAAATGCATTCACGGAAAACTGCCCTGGTTTAAACCCATGGCGCTCATAGAATTTGCGGGCTTTGAGATTAATCTGCAAGGTGTCCAGCGTGAGTCCTTGGGGACAGAGTTGTTTGGCCTGATTGAGCAAAGCAGAACCAATGCCCCGATCGTGATAACGAGAATCCACAAATAGTTGATCCACAAATTGCGTTTCCAGTACAACGGCAACAAAGCCAACAATGCGATCGGGTCGATCGTTGTCTGCCTGCTGAGGGATGCCGATCCTTTGATGATTACTCTGATCAGCAATTGGATCACCCGTTAGATTGCTAATCTGATTGCCAATGGGATTCCCCACTGAATCGTTAATTAGATCATTGGCTGGCTCTGCGATCGCTGCTACCCAGATAACAGCTTGGGCCAGAAGCTCCTGCTGAAATTTGGTTTGCCAACCGGCGTAGGACTGGGGATGTTGTAGATCGGGGAAGGTTTGATGCCAGGTACGATGCCAAAGATCGACAACAGCTGGGGCATCCTGGGGTTGGTAGGGACGAAGGATGATTTTCTGGGACGGGAATTCCGAGTCAGGCACCCCATGGTGAGCAGAGATCGTATGCATGGGAATCGTATGCATGGGAGTGGATTACGCCTGACTTTGGTAGGGACGGGGCAATTGCCGAAGTTTATGCGCTGCGTCTTGGTCGCTATTATTCTTTCTGCCGTAGCCCCACCCCAAGATACGGCGATATTCTCCGAGGATGTCGCGATCGATGAGTGCGGCTTCATCCACGGGAACCTGCGTGTGGGATTGGGGGGCCACGTAGAGAGCATCCGCTGGACAGTAGGCTTCACACATAAAGCAGGTTTGACAATCCGCTTGGCGTGCAATCACGGGCGGTTGGTCAGGGACTGCATCAAAAACATTGGTTGGACACACCTGAACGCAAACATTACAACTAATGCAACGTTGATGGCTGACTAGCTCAATCATAGGGCTCCTCCTGCAGCAACGGTGAGTTCAGACGGATTGCTCGATGGATTAACAGTTGCAATGGCGGTGGGATTGGACGCTGTGATGGAATTGGCGATCGTCTCACTTCGATCGCCAATCCAGTCGCGCCTCACCCAGAGCTGATCTAGACCTCCCAATGCTTGGTAATACCGTTGTTGGGGATCGGTGTTGGGATAATCGACGCGCAGATGTTCCCCGCGAGTTTCGGTCCGATGGAGCGCACTAAAGCAGCCCCAGCGGGCCACGGCAGTGAGGGCAGCAGCACGGCGCGAAAATTCCACATCCCGCACGGTATCTTGTTTGGGGGTTCCCTGAACCTGTTGCCAGAGGCTGTCCAATTGGGCTAAGGAATGAACCAAACCCGCCTCAGACCGGAAGTAATTTTTTTCTAAAGGAAAGACTTCCGCTTGGACGCCTTGGACGATCGCTGCACTATCAAAGGGTTCCCGATCTAAAGCCCCTGGATTGCGTTGGGTCGATCGTAATCCAGCCTGTCCTGCGGGAGAAACCTTCCGGGTATGGCTTTGATCCCCCAGACTTTTGGCAAAGGCTGCGGCCCCCGCTCCTGCCCATTGCCCCGTGGAAATGGCCCAAGCCGCATTAGGCCCCCCACCCCCCGAGGTCAGCCCCGCCAAAAATTCTCGGGAGGCTGCATCCCCTGCCGCGTACAAACCGGGAACCGTCGTAGCGCAGTCATCAGCCACCAGCCGAATGCCCCCCGTCCCTCGCACAGTTCCCTCCAGCAGCAGGGTCACGGGTACCCGTTCTGTGTAGGGATCAATCTCTGCTTTTTTGTAGGGCAAAAAGGCAATAAAGTGGGATTTTTCAATGACCGCTTTGACTTCAGGGGTGGCTCGATCCAACTGGGCATAGACCGGCCCTTGGAGCAGGGCTCTAGGCAAAAAAGTCGGATCCCGACGCCCATTGATGTAGCCGCCCAAATCGTTGCCTGCTTCATCGGTAAAGGTGGCCCAACCAAAGGGTACTCCGCGCGTCACCGTGGCATTAAAGGCCGTCGAAATTGCATAGTGATTGGAGGACTCCATACTGGACAGTTCGCCCCCGACCTCTGCCGCCATCAAGAGACCGTCGCCCGTATTGGTATTGCAACCCAAGGCTTTACTTAAAAAAGCACAGCCCCCATTGGCTAACACCACGGCCCCAGCTCGAACGGTATAGGCCCGATTGTGTTGTCGCTGGATACCCCGCGCCCCTGCCACGGCCCCATCTTCGGCTAGCAAAAGCTCCAAGGCTGGGCTTTGATCGAAAATTTGTACCCCAATCCGCAGTAAGGTTTTGCGCAGAATACGCATATATTCAGGGCCGTAATAACTCTGGCGCACCGATTCCCCATTTTCCTTGGGAAAGCGATACCCCCAGGCTTCTACAAGGGGCAAACTGAGCCAGGTTTTTTCAATGACACGCTCAATCCAGCGGCGATCGGCGAGATCTTTGCCCAAACGATAACGTTCCTGGCTGACTCGTTCCCAATGCTCTGGACTGGGAGCCATAATACCGTTGCCACTGGCGGCGGCAGCTCCACTGGTACCTAAAAAGCCCTTATCCACTACAATCACCTTCGCACCTTGGGTTGCCGCAGACCAAGCCGCCCAGGCAGCAGCAGGGCCTCCCCCAATGACTAGGACATCAGCAGTGAGTTGCAATTCTGTTTCAGAATGAATCGACACGTTAGTAGACACGGACATAATTCCCTTATTACAAAGAAGCGCCAAACAATGGAAAGGGAAATGTCAGCAGAGTCAAATAGATTAATTCTATCTTTCCTATTCCATTGCAATTCACAAAATCAGATGAGTGTTAGAACAGCAACGTGCTAGAGGGGAAAAGCCTAACAATTCCTCAATATTATAGAAATGCTATCTGATTGAGCGAGTCGTCTGTAATACAAATTTTATGGATCTCATATTATTCGTGTGTCTAACGATTCTATTTGATCACTTCGAATACTATTAACCAGTAGTTCTCGCATTTCGACAAAATCTTGGGAAACCCGGAGAATCGAGGCGGACTCATCGAGTGATCGCTGGGCAAATGGATTCGCAATTTCCTTGACAATCCGACCAGGACGAGCGTGCATCACGAGAATCCGGGTTGATAGGAGCAATGCCTCCTCTACATCGTGGGTGATAAAAAAGATAGTTTTCTGGGTTTTTTGCCAAATCCCCCGCAGGTGGGTTTGCATCGCCTCACGGGTGAGGGCATCTAATGCCCCAAAGGGTTCATCCATCAGGATGATTTGGGGCTCGGCGGCTAAGGTACGGGCGATCGCGGCTCGTTGCTGCATACCGCCAGACAGTTGATAGGGCAACAAATGGGCTGCATGGGCCAGATCGACCATGTCCAGTACTGCCGAGGCCCGCTGTTTGCGTTCTAGTTTGGCAACCCCTTTCATGTGCAGGCCGAATTCAACATTGCGGGCGATCGATAACCAAGGAAACAAATTAGGTCGCTGAAAGACGACGCCAACATCGGCATTGGGTGCTGTATGGGGTTTGCCTGCCACCAAGATGGAGCCTTGAGTTGGTTTTTGGTAGGCTGCCAGCACTCGCAGCAAAGTGGTTTTGCCACAACCAGAGGAACCGAGAACACAGACAAAATCACCAGTGGACAACGCCAGGTTAATATTCTTCAAAACTTCGTGGCGCTCATTGCCATCACTAAAACTAACGCCAATGTTGACGAGCTGGGCAACACTCGGAGCAAGTTTTGCGGATGTAACTGGAATATTACTTTGGACTGTCATCTTCCAGGTTCCTCAATGCGAGAAGGGTGAGACATGAGAGGCGGCTATTGCTTGGCATAAATTGCCTGTTGATAGGCGACTAAATCCGGAGCAGCATTGATTTTTTTCTGAGTTACGGCGAAATCAGCAGAACTCTTGAGAATTTTGGCGAAATCCCCAGGCTGGCTGGCTGAACCCAAATATTTGGCATCCTTTTGTTCCGTTGAATCGAGCCAAATTACGCCGTTGGTTCCGGCTTCTGTTTCCGCTGGAGTGATGTTAATTTCCTTGGCTAGGGCCGCGATCGCAGTTTTCGGATCGGTGCGATAGATTTTGACTGCTTCATCAAGGAGGGTGATATATTTTTTCACGACATCTGGATATTTCTCGGCAAACTCCTTGCGCACCACTCCGACATCCGCAGTAATAATCCCTTTCTTGGCAACCTCAGCGGAGGTCGTGATAATTTGGCCGCCGTCTTTTTTGAGTTTGCCAAGATTCGGTTCCCAAACATAGCTTGCGTCAATGTCACCCCTTTGCCATGCGGCCACAATATCTGGCGGTTGTAGATCGAGGATGTTCACATCCTTCTGATCAATTTTTTCCTGTAGTAACAGGGATTCCAGGGAGAAGTGAGCGGTTGAGCCAAAGGGGGTTGCAACTTTCTTGCCTTTGAGATCTGCGATCGCTCCTATGCCATTTTTGCCAATCAATGCCTCTGCTGAGCCAATAATGTCATGAATAAAGTAAACCTGATAGGCCAAGCCCTGGGCAATGCCCACACTCGCTGGCACTGATCCGACTAAACCAAAGTCAATGCCATTGGCGGCGATCGCGGTATTCACATCGCGTCCAGAATCAAAACTTGTGTACTGAACTTGGGAATTTGGAAAGGCTTTTGCGGCTAGTCCCAGGGCTTTCACTAAGAGCTCCCCATTCGGGATGACTTGGTAACCAATCCGAATCTTATCTGGCACGGAGCCACCGGAGCTAGTTGCTTTGGAATTATTGCCACTAGCTGTAGGTGCATTATCTGAACTCGATCGACCCGCTTGCTCACTAGCGCAACTGGATACAATGAGGGGTACGGTGGCACCCACCAACCCAAGCAACAAATTTCGACGTTTTATATTCATAATCACTCACTCCTCAACTAAAGCCTATCAACTACGCATCACGACCAATCCAGGGAAGCTGACTTTTCTCGATCCAGCGGATTACCATATCGATCAAGATCGCAATCACTCCCATGGTGATAATGCCAACAAAAATTACATCACTTCGGAGAAATTTACTCGCATCTAATACCATCCAACCGATTCCGGAAACGGCAGCAACCATTTCCGCTGCCACTAGGGTGGAATAGGCAACGCCGATCGCGGTTCGTAACCCCGTAAAAATTTCTGGCAGACAGGAGGGAAAGATGACATAGGCAAATAGCTGCCAGCCCGATGCTCCCAGCGATCGTGCGCCATTAATGCGATCGTCTGATATTCGTTGGACTCCAGATACAACAGCGAGAAATAATGGTGCAAACGCCGCAAGAAACAAGAGGGCAATCTTTGAGGGATTTTCAATGCCCAGCCAAATGACCAGCAAGGTGTAATAGGCTAGTGGTGGTAAGGGACGGTAAAATTCAACCAGGGGATCAAGGGCAGCTCGTACGGATTTGGAGAAACCACAGGCCATTCCCAAGGGAATCGCGGTCACGATCGCGAGTGCTAGGGCGGCAAATAGCCGATACATGCTTTGGAAAATGTGATAACCCAGCGAATTGCCTTTGTAGCCCTCACTCAAAATGCTCAGAAAAGCTGACCACACGGCGATCGGTGAGGGTAAGAATAGCGGACTAACCCACTTGAAGGATGTCGCGATTGTCCACAACACTAAAACCACCAGAACCGAGGTCAGGGAAATCAAGCGTTCTGAAGTCCAGAATCGCCGATTCCCCTGAATCCGATCAACCGCGTTATCGATTGGATTTGTCCTTAGGTTCATGACTATCGTAGTGTTGGGGTTTGAAATGGCTGCACTGTTTCGTAAGCCTTGGCTGCCTGTAGCACTAAAGCGTCGTTATATTTAGCACTGATAATTTGCAAACCAACGGGTAGACCAGCTTTTGTAAACCCGATCGGCACCGATGCAGCGGGTTGTTGGGTCAAGTTAAACGGATAGGTAAAGGGTGTCCAGTGCAACCCTTGGGGATACAAATCAGACTGTGGCCCGCCTTGTCCCACGGGAAAGGCGACGATCGGTAAGGTCGGCGTGAGCAATAAATCATACTTCTGATGAAATAGGCTGAGCTGTCGTCCGAGTGCTTCCCTGGCATCTAGAGCCTGTTGATATTCGGCCAGCGTAATCGCTTCCCCGGCGGCGGCTGAAGCCTGTAGGCCATCCTCAACCAGCGCCCGTTGTTCCACGGTCAACGATCGCAGTAGCTTTGCCGCCCCCGTAATCCAGAAAGTCCGAAAAATAGGGTAGGGATTCTCAAATCCTGGATCAACTTGCTCGACGATCGCCCCTAAGTCCGCAAATACCTTAACCGCTTCTTCCACCAGTGCCGCGACCTCCGGCTCCACTGCGGCATAACCTAAGTTTGGACTATAGGCAATTCGTAACCCTTTCACACCTCGCCCTAAGTCTTGACAATAGTCTTGGCCAGATTCCGGGAGTGCATACCAGTCTCGGGGATCGGGATGGGCGATCGCACTGAATCCCAGGGCCGCATCTGCCACCCGCCGTGTAATGACCCCAATGTGAAACAGTGTTCCCGTATGGGCCGAAGGATAGCCCGCAACGCGCCCAAAGGTCGGTTTGAACCCAAAAACCCCTGTAAATGCGGCAGGTTGACGAGTCGAGCCACCACCATCGGTACTGATGTGCAGCATTCCTAGGTTTAAGGCCGCTGCAACCGCCGCCCCGCCACTGCTGCCACCGGGAGTGAGTTCTAGGTTCCAAGGATTGCGCGTAATTCCGCTCAAGGGTGATTCCGTCACCCCTTTCCAGCCAAATTCTGAAGTGGTGGTTTTGCCCAAAAAAATTGCGCCCTGCGATCGCAACTGAGCGACGGCTGGTGCATCTTCCTGCCAGGATTGCTGGAGGGAAATTGCCCGACTCCCTCGCAGGGTTGGCCACCCTGTTGTCAACAGCAAATCCTTAACCGTTGTGGGAATACCATCCACTAACCCCAAGGGCTCACCGCGCTGCCAACGGGCTTCTGAAGCCCTTGCTGCGGTTAATGCACGGGCTTCATCGACTAGAACAAAGGCATTCACTGAGCTATTTGTGAGTCTAATCTGGCGGAGTACCGCTTGCGTCACTTCAACTGGGGAGAGCGATCGATTTCTATAATGATGTAGTAAATCAATCACACTGAGATCCTTGATATCAGTTGACGTAGAAGATGAGCTTTTTTGAGGCACCGCAGCCTGAAGATTCATAGGTATAGCCAGATATGGAATGAACGCGAAAATGCGAGAGCCTAGGAGGGCTGCTTTTGCCAGGTAATGATCACCACACCATCCCCTGTTTTTGAGGGTAATAAACTAAGAAACAGGGGTGTATTGCCGGATTTTTCAATGCGATAAAGTTTGCCCCCACCAAAATCTGGCAAATCAATTACCGTATAGCCATTACTCTTTAGCTGTTCACCAAAGAATTCGCTCATCATGTTGTCAGTATAGCCAGTGCCCAAACTGATATTGACCACTTCTGGTTTGGGTACAGCGGCACCCGCCGCAAAGCCCTTGTCCTTGGAGGGGGCATAGGCTAACGCAGGCTGCACCAAATTGGTCGGGTCAGCTTTTTCCACCGCTAAACCATTCAATAGCGCTGCCACTTCTGGCGGGACTTCCACGGCTTTCCGTAGGTCATCCAATGTGCGGGGTGCATCCGATAGCACGATCGCCTGCCCATTCTCTGTTTGCAAAATGCTCAAAAACTGTGTTTCTCCCTTGCGTGACACTTGAAAGACTTGGCGCAATGGATCGTGTTCCGCTAGCTTGATCTCATATTGTTTTGCGGGTAATTCCTTCGTGTAGTAATTAGCGATTTGTGTCAGGGAATCGTTTGTTTGGAGGCAGGCGGCTAATCCAAAACAATTCGGCTTTGCTCCAGGATAATTAGGGAAGTCGTCCCAGGAGGAAGTTGATTCATCCCCAGATGCAGGACTTGTGGGTGCGGCTTCTTTAGGCGTAGCCTCTGGTTGAAGCTTGGGAGGCTCTTCCGGCTGGGGTTGGGGCTTTGGTTCGAGTTTCGGGATGGGGGGAATGGCCGTAGGGCTTGGAACAACTGGCTTTGGAGCGGGTGGCTGAACAACAGATTTCACCATCTTTGAAGGTGGTTTGGTGCTTTTCAGCTTCGGTATTTTGGTAATTCTAATTTGCTTTTCCTTGACTTCAGCCTTGGGGGGTGACTTCGGCTCATATTTGGTGGGAACAAATAACAAAACACTATGGAGCGCAAACGACACTAGAAATGCTAGCCATACCCATTTAGAAGCAGGACTCGTTCTGCTCGTAGTGAGGCAGAATTTCGGTGCAAAATCATCCGAGACCGTTGGTTCCGGCACGATCGTCAAAGATTTGGCAGCTGGGCGATCAATCACTGCCACATTGCTGTCTAAAACTGCCGATTCGGACTGATTCGGGTGCATAGAATTTCCTGCCTAAATCATCGATTAATTACCCAACAACGACCAATAGAGGAGGATATTGCCTCCTTTCTCTACCCCAGTAGGCACACATGGATATGTCACTGATTGACTCAAGTACATATTTACTTTTGGCTGATATTAGCCGGTGTAATTTCAGCGTATTGCTCCGGAGTGAGTAAGGCCTCACTAATATTGACCTGCTTAGGAATCACACCATTCTTAAAGAAGTAATCAGCGACGCGTTGCTGTTCTTTGATCAGATCTGGGCTAATGGCTCTCCGTCCAAAGGTGCGTCGATCTACAATGCGTTTGGCCACATCCAAATCCACTTTTTGAGCTTCAGCATAAATTTTGATGAACTCATCTCGATTCCGATCGGCCCACTGATCAACATTCTCAATTTCTTGGACGATATGCTTCAAGAGACCAATATTTTCCTGGGCCCAAGGTTTGTATGCAACGTAATAGCCACCTGGAGACTGAATCCCAACTGAATCCCGGATCACTCGAATTTTGTTGAATTTCTCAGCGATCGCATAATGGGGATCCCCCGTCACCCAAACTCCAATCTTACCGGCCAAGAAAGCTCCCCGAGCTTCCACATTCGACAAGCTCTTAATATTAATGTCTTTAATGCCCAAGCCAGCCTCTTCTAAAGCACGGAGAATCAGATAATGGGAGGCAGAGGCTGCTTGGAACACGACATCCTTGCCTTTGATATCCCTCACCGACCTAATCGGTGAATCCGGTGGCACAGCAATTACACTCCCTTTTCCTGTTTCCGGTGTGGTTTTTGCACCGACAATATAAACGATCGGTCCACCAGATGCTTGGGTAAAAATGGGAGGCGTTTCACCCACTGAGCCAATGTCAATCCTGCCGATTTTCAGGGCCTCCATCAGTTGAGGCCCTTGGGCAAACTGCGACCACTCTACTTTCACGCCTAGGGGTTCTAGCTTCTTTTCTAGCGCACGGGAAATCTTGAGAATATCACCCGAGGTCTGAAATCCAACTCGCAGCACATTTGCTTTAAAGTTCTTGGAACCCCCTTGAGCTAGCCCCTTCGATGCCAATACTGTGGAAAACCCGATCGCGCCTGGCAGAATGAGATGATTAAACTTACGCCGGGAGATGTTCAATTGGGAACCCATGATTCATGCCTCACAATAAAAAATGGCTGATGAACTAGCAATTAACTTGAACTTAATAGAGCAAAAACAAGTCAAGAGAAGCTAGAAAAAAGTAACTGCGGACAAAAATCTGATCAGTCAAAAATGAGTCAAAATGCCGCATGTATTGATTCAAAAATCTCACTCCATCTCTTTGCTAAGAGATATTTTTAAAAGCACGTTATTGCCGAGATTTGCAGTTTTATTATCGTGCTTTCTGGAGATTGTCTCAGTATATTCAGCAGCAATAATTTCGTACTTTAAATACAATTTGACTCAGTCTTAAACTCCCGGTGTTGCCCCGCCATCCACTAAAATCTCTGAGCCAGTAATTGAAGCTGCTAAATCTGACACGAGAAATAAAACTAGGTTGGCAATTTCTTCAGGAGGAACAATGCGTCCCAGGGGAATGCTATGAAGAATCTCAGCTTTGTATTGTTCCACCGAAATTCCTAAGGATTGGGAGGTTTGCTCGGCTAAATGTTCTGCCCGTTCCGTTGCGGTGAGTCCTGGGGAAATGGCATTAATGCGAATGTTGTACTGTGCCAATTCCTTAGAAATGCCGCGAGTAAAATTCAGTAAGGCTGCATTGGTGGTGCCACCGGGAAGAAAATTAGCCCGAGGCGTCCGTCCAGCGCCGCCCACAATGTTAATAATTTGTCCACTTCGTTGCTGAATCAAGCCGGGAACGATCGACCTTACGAGCCGAATATACCCCAGCAATTTCAGATCCCACGCCTCGATGAAAGCCTCATCTCCCAGGTCTAAGAAGGATCCAGCCCGAGCGGATCCCGCGTTATTGACCAAAATATCAATGGGCCCAAAGTGTGAGAGGGTCTGACTGACAATCTTTTCGATTCCTTCTGCTTGGCTAACGTCGGCTGAGATAGCAAGCACGTCCCCAACCGTCTGGCTAGCGGAGGTTGGCGAAAGTTCACGAATGCTGTTCACTGCTTGTTCTAACCGTTCTGGGTTCCGTGCAGCGATCGCGACCTTGACCCCTTCGCGGTAGAGTGCCTTTGCGGTTGCTAAGCCAATTCCTGCACTACCACCTGTGACAATTGCAGTTTTACCATTTAACCCAAATTCCACCATTAGCCTTGACCACCTTCAGAATATTCTTGGAAAGATTGTTGAAAAGATTGTGAGCAAGGGTTATCAGGAGATCTCGCCCCCTGGAAATGACTAGGGAAATCTCCATAAACTACTGCGGATATTGAGAAATTAAAAATTTCCCAAAAAACCCTGGAACCCTACTAAATTCCCTAAATTTAGGGATGAAAAATTAGGAAAAATTGTTGAAACTAGTAGTAGGGATCTGGCACGTTCCTAAAACTGTTTCAACAATTCAAAACTGAGAGAACCGAAATGAAACTGTTAACCTCTACAACTCTGTCGGCTGCTTTGTTGTTGGCGATCGTTCCGACGGCCTTGGCTGCTGGAGAACCCTCACCTGTAACGAGCCAAATAACCCCTCCCGTCACCCTGGTTCAACTAGCGCAACAAGGCTACCTGACTCAGCAAGGGATTCCCTCCAATGGAGATTTGGTTTACGCAGTACAAACCGGTCGAATTACTCCTGAGACCCTGGTGCAAGCAGGAATTCAAGCAGGACAAGTTCCATCGGATACGTTACAAAATGAAGCCTATCTGAACGTTGTTCGAGAACAGCTCCGCGACTTGATCTCTATGACCTTGAGCAGAAATATTGCCCCCTAGGGAGAATGCTCATTGTATAAAGATCAAAGTCTAAAGACCCGGTAACGTGACCCATTTAACGTCACCTAATTCAATCTACGTCAGCGCGTGATGGATAGCGCTAAGGTAGATTCATACAAAGCTTTGAGTGAGTGAATCTAAAGGATTGACTCACTTTTTTTTGAGTGGTCTGACAAGTAGCGGTAGATTCGGGTAAGTTTACACGATGCAAGTTGATACGAGGCTTGTACGATCGCCTATCCGGTGCAGGGACAAAATGAACAATGTACAAACCGTATAGCAGTCCAGGCTAACAGTCCAGACTGTATAATCCAAGGCCATAATCTATCGAGATCCTGCCAGACAACTAGTACAGAGATTTAGTACAAGAGTTTAGTACAAAGACTGAGTACAGAAAGTCCAGCACAGAACGCCTAGCGCAAAAGAAAACCACGATGGAATCCACGGTTTATCTATCGGATTAGTAGACTTAGGATAATGTCTCACACATTACTTGGGAAGACAAGCCTTGCCGTTAACATAAAACTTGTATTTTAAATCACATTATTTGACTGCGGAGTCCGTTGTCTGGAGTACTTTTCCTCCTGGTTGGTTGCTGTTTTTGGCAGCATCTTTCGGCGGAGTTTTAGGTGATGAGTGGCTGAAGGGAAAAGGATCTGGGGCGTTTATTCCTCTGTGGTCGATCGAGTCCAGCGCTGATTTACCGATCGTGACCACAGATGTCAAGTTCAAAGATCACTTTTAGACTGAATTTTTTCTCAAAAATTGTTGTTTTTGGTGGCTAATTGTCAATTGTTATCAAATTAAATCTTTCTTCGCGATTAATCTTGCCTTTTTCAAGACCCTATGCAACGATAAACTCTACAGTTACCTCGGTAACCCTATCGGTTTAGTGTAGATTTGTCCTATCCCAGTTCAGCCCCGATCGCCCTGTGCATTGGGCGAATAACTGACCCGTCATTTGAATCCATCGTTAGGCCGCTGAGAATCTGTAGGGTACGGCAGACTGGCAGGCTAATGGATGGTAATGGGTAAATGACACCCAGTAGATAGTAATCAGCAGGTAATCAGTAGGCAGTAATCAGTAGATAGCAATATTGAGATGACAATTTGTAGATGGTAGGTAGTTTGTCTCGTAGACGGCAATTCGTAGACGGTAATTCAATGGCCATTTAGTAATGATATCAACTTGCTATTAAATGGCGATCCATTGCGATCTATAGGGTATTGCGATCTATCGATATTGTGCTCTACATCAGACTAGACAATCTTCAAAATTGCAAGATGAACTTTTGAAAAATTGCAAGGATTGAAATGTGACCCCTGTGAAGGTGATTGTCCGGAGAAGTCATTGGAAGTCACTTAAAACTTTTGAAGTCACTTAAAACTGCTTACAGTCGCTGGAACAGTTGCTGAAAATTGCTAGCTCTTACTTTAAAAGCTAGTTGGATATCCTTTTGTATGTGAATCCGTGTTGTGAGGCATCGTAATGAATCTTCAGTCGTTCGTTCGTCATCGTTCACCCTTTCCTTTAAAAAAAGTTCGCCCAGGGCATGGCATGACCACTTCCCTTGGGTTGAGCCTACTGATCACAACACTGTCAACAATTTTGTCAACGGCACTGTCAGTTGTGGTGTCTGACTCCGTTGCGATCGCCTCAGACAAGATCGCCTCAGATAAGATCGCCTCAGACAAGCCAGAGTCAGCCCTTCCTTCCTTAGTCCCCCACTCCGGTCAAGCTCCCCAGGCATCGGGATCTCTGAAATCTGACTCATCTAGAATCTCCCCACCCCAGTCTCAGCAGTCCCTACTATCTGCCCTCACCAATGCAGACTCGATCGGAGGGCCAGGAGATGGGGCCTTGGGCAATGAGAACTTGGGACAAGTCACGTCTGTTTCTCAATTATCAGATGTCAAACCAACGGATTGGGCATTTCAGGCACTACAGTCCTTGGTCGAGCGTTATGGGGTGATTGCTGGATACCCCGATAGAACCTACCGAGGCAATCGAGCCCTTACGCGCTATGAGTTTGCCGCTGGACTAAATGCAACCTTGGATCGCATTAATGAATTGCTATCAGCAACAACTAAGGATTTGGTGCGGAAGGAAGACTTGGTAACTTTACAGAAGTTGCAGGAAGAATTTGCAGCGGAACTGAGTACTTTGCGAGGCCGAATTGATAAGCTTGAAGCAAAGACAGCAACCTTAGAAAAGCAACAATTTAGCACAACAACGAAGCTCCGTGGGAGTGCAACTTTTCTGATTGGGGATACCTTTGGCGATCGGGCAAACAATACACCTGCCAAGGATACTGAAGATCAAACCAATACCTTCACTGCCTATGATGTTCGCCTAGATTTGCAGACTAGCTTTACGGGTAAAGATTTGCTGACTACAGGTTTTCGAGCAACGAATGTCCCTGAACCGAGGCTAGCAAATCTCACCGGAACCCAAATGACACGATCGAGTTTCGATGGTTCGGGATCCTTTGGGGATAATGCGTTTTATTTAGCGCGACTGTATTATCGATTTCCGGTTGGGGATAAGTTGACGGTTTGGGTGGGCCCGCGTGCACTGCAACCAGCGGTTTCCGTGCCAACGCTCAATCCCTTGGTTGGGGGGGCGAATGGAGCGACCTCCCGCTTTGCGATTTTCAACCATACGGTTTATCGACCGGGCTTTGATGGGGTGGGCGCAGCTTTAGCCTATCAGCTCAATCCCCAGCTACGCTTGAATTTTTCCTACATTGCTGACGGCACCCAAGCCAATTTACCAGAACAGGGTCGTGGGTTATTTGGTAGTAATAATTTGATCCTTGGCCAAATCACCTATTCCCCATCTAAAGCTTTGGACGTTGCCTTTACCTATAGCCGCAAGTACTTTGGTTCCAACACCGGGTTTAACCTGACCGGGGGCACTGGTAGCACCTTTGCGAGAAACCCCTTTGAGCAAAATGCAACGGTTTCAGACAACTTTGGTCTGCAATTCAATTGGCGTACCAGTCCTACTTTTCAGTTAGGAGGGTGGTTTGGCTATACCCAAGCCCATCAGGTGAAGGGTGCGAGCAATGATGCCACGATCGTACATGGAGCCGTCTTTCTAGCGTTTCCTGATCTGTTTGCTAAGGGGAACTTGGGTGGATTCATTATTGGGGTTCCGCCCAAGGTCACTAGCAATGAATACCGGCCCCGAGCAGGTGCAGCTAGACGCCAAGATGTGGATACCTCTCTGCATTTAGAGGCGTTCTACACCTTCCGGGTCACCAATGGAGTGACGGTGACTCCCAGCGTATACGTGATCACCAATCCAGAGCATAATGCTGCCAATGATGCCATTTGGGTAGGAGCGCTCCGCACAAACTTCTCCTTCTAATGGGTATCTAGCAGATCGTTTGATTTCTCCCTTCTAGTGTTCGCCCCTTCAGCCCCCACGTCTCGGAATGAGTTCTTTGAATGAATCTGAGGCGGACGGGCATCGGAAGGGGCATTTTTGGCTGTGTTGAATGATGGCATGAATTCTGTCCTGATTCCCTTGCCCCCTTCTCCTAACCTCCTAACCCTGGGAGAAGAAGACCTAGAAGGCTTGCGCCCTCTCCCAATTTGGGAGAGGGTTGGGGGAGGGCAACGATTGTCTCCCGTCGAAGCTTACGTTGTACGGATTCTCGCCAAATCCTCTGCGAACTGATTACCGGATGGAGATAATTGCTTTCTGGGTATCTTCTTCAGGCAAGAACCCGCCGGCTTGCATAATCCATAGGCGATGGTAAGCTCCTCCGAGGGCTAATAATTGGGCATGGGTTCCATCTTCAATGATTTGGCCTTGGTCAAACACGAGAATCCGATCGAGATGGGCGATCGTAGATAGCCGATGGGCTACGACAATCACCGTTTTATTGGCCATGGCTAAATCCAGCGTCTCTTGAATGGCTTTTTCCGTAATCGAATCTAAACTCGAAGTCGCTTCATCCAAAATCAGGATGGGAGCATCTTTGAGAATCACCCGTGCGATCGCAATGCGTTGCCGCTGTCCACCGGATAATTTAACACCCCGTTCCCCCACCAAGGAATCGTATCCCTCTGGCATCGGCACAATAAAATCATGGGCATGGGCTTTCCGCGTTGCCTCGATTACCTCTGCTTCCGTTGCATCCAGGCGTCCGTAGCGAATGTTTTCCCACAGTGTGCGGTGGAATAAGGAGGGATCTTGAGGAATAAGGCTAATCTGGGCATGGAGTGCATCCTGGGACATGTCGCGGATATCAACCCCATCAATTAAAATTTGACCTGAGCGGGGATCAAATAATCGCAAAATCAGGTTAACAAAACTGGATTTGCCGGAACCCGAAAAGCCTACCAAGCCAACGCGCTGACCGGGTTGGATTGTAACAGATAGGTTTTTAAAGACCAGTTTTTCAGGGGAGTAACTGAAATGAACTTGACGAAACTCAATGCGCCCTTGGGTGATGGAATGGTCGATCGCAGCCTCTCGATCGATAATTTCGTGGGGTTGGATAATCGTACCGACCCCATTACTGACGTTACCCACATGTTCAAAAAATTCGAGAAAGCGTTTACTTAAGTTCCGGGCCTCACTAATTAGGAGTAGCGAGAGACTGGTTGCCACCACAAAATCCGCCGCCACAATTTTCCCCTGACTCCATAGCGAGAGTGAATAATACACTGTCCCAACTTTGAGAATGGCAGCGGAAATGAACTGAAACCAACGAATTCGCTCGGAATACCAATTGGATTTTCTGACCTCCTTCAATTCACGCCGTAATTGTTCGTTTAAATAACGTCGTTCAAACCCAAGGCGGGCGAATAACTTCGTGTTCATCAAGTTGGTGACAGCATCCACAATGATACCAGTGGTATCACTCCGGGCAGCAGCGGCTTTGCGGGCAAAGATCCGGCAGCGCATGGCCAACCAAAAGGAAATGGTGATAAACAAAACGGCCCAAGTGCCTACAAACGCTGCGAGGGGGGGATAGGCTCGGTATAGTAAGGTCGTTGAAACGATGTACCCAATGATGACTGGCATAAACTCAGAAATCAGCATCTGTAGCGTCTGGGTGACGCCGAGGGACGTTTCACTAATGCGATGGGCTAAGGCTCCTGCAAAACTGCTACTCAAATAGCGGTGGGAATGGTGCTGCAAGTAAGCATAGAGCGATCGCACAATATGTTGACGATGAATAGGATGGCGGATCGTCTGCAATAGGCCCGCAGAACGTCCAAAAACAACTTCCCCAAGACTCAAACTAATAAACAACAGTAAAGGTTGGCTCAGTCCCTCAACAAGCAGTTTGCTATCCCCGGTGGATTTTGTAACGCTACGGATAATTTCGCCGATCGCGTAGGGCAACATAATGCTGCAAACCGTATGGAAAATCTCCAATGTAACGATCGCTGCATACCAACCTCGAAATTGTTTGACAAAATAATAGATAAATCCAAAGGTTGTATTGGGTAAGGGTTGGACACCCTCTGCCCGTTGGTAAGATGCTACAGCACGAGGCTGACGGTTAAGCAATTGACGATCGTGGCGTATCAAGGTAGATTCTCCCTAGTTATTGTCAAACTGTTGCAGAATGGCAGGAATCTCATGCAGATGGTCAATGGTGGCATCAGCGGTTGGCGTTTCCAGCCAGTAGGAATTCCGCTTCCAAATTGTCTTCATCCCAACCCCTTTTGCCCCCTCAATATCTGCTTTTGGATGATCCCCAATGAAGACACTGTTGTGGGCAGTGGTTCTTAATCGATCTAAGGCTCGCAAAAAAATCTCAGGCTCCGGTTTTCTGACTTGTTCAACTTCCGAAATGAGGATGGTATCAAAGTAATCTCGAATTCCCAACCCATCGATCGAACGGTTCTGAACATGCCCTAATCCATTTGTCACAATCCCTAACAAGTACCCTTGTTGTCTAAACTGGTGCAACGTTTCGACAAGAAAGGGAAACGGAATACAATGCCACTGAAACTGAGTTTCGTAATCCTCCCGCAAGGCTTTCCAACGAATCGTCTCAATGGCAAATTCCGCAACCAGCGTTTGATAAACCTGATCTTTCCCAACTCGACCATGACAATCTAGCTCAACAAATCGAGTCACATAATCCGTTTTGGAGACGTGATTGAAAGAGCGAGATAGTCGATCGTACTGGGCTGCAATGAACTGCTGAATCGATGTATTGCGATCGAGCAATGTATCATCCAAATCAAACAGAATTGATTTCACCATTTACCGCACAGCATCTCCTCGACGGTATTCAGCGGTAATGTCATCTAATTTTTGTTTCAGGCTGGCATCCAGTTTGACTTCGATCGCTTTCAAACTATCGGTCAATTGCTCTGGACGACTTGCCCCAATAATCGGAGCCGTGATAATCGGGTTCGCTAAGACCCAAGCCAGGGAAAGCGTCGTCAACGACAATCCCGCCGCATCTGCAACCGTTCGGAGTTCTTCTACGGTATTAAACTCTCGATCGTGCCAATAACGGTCTTGATAGCGTTCCGCTGCCGCACCGAGCGTAAATCGAGTTCCTGGTGTCGGTTCACCGGCTCGATTATGCTTCCCTGTCAGAAGCCCACCTGCTAATGGATTGTAGGGAATCACGCCCAATCCTTCTTCTTCAGCCAGTGGTAACAACTCTCGCTCAATTTCACGAAATAGCAAATTATAACGAGGCTGAATCGAAACAAATCGTGTCAGATTGCGAACCTCTGCCCGACCCAACGCCCGACTCAACCGATAGGCCAGAAAGTTAGAAACGCCGATATAGCGAGCCTTTCCTGACCGAACGATCGTATCTAATGCTTCCAGAGTTTCATCCAGAGGCGTTGACGCATCATCCGAGTGGAGTTGGTACAGATCAACATAATCCGTGTTCAAGCGATGCAGAGAAGCGTCGATCGCATCCAGAAGGTGTTTGCGGGAAGCCCCCTGATCCCAAGGAGCGGTTCCCACTCGACCAACGGCTTTCGTCGCCAGAATAAACTGATCCCGTTTGCCCTGGAGCCAACGTCCCACAATTTCCTCTGTCCGTCCAATCGTCTCCAGTCCACCTCCTAATGGGTAAACATCAGCCGTATCGAGGAAGTTAATTCCCGCTTCCGCAGCCGTATCTAGAATTTTTCTCGATGTGTCTTCATCGGTTTGTAAGCCAAAAGTCATCGTCCCAAGGACAAGACGAGAAACTGTTAATCCGGTTTGACCGAGTTTTGTGGTTGGTAAAGTCATAGTGTTCAATTGTGCATTGATTGTGAATAGTATTTTGTATTTCCCACACCATAATCGTTAGCATAAATTTTATGGCTGATGCTGTGTCGGTTTCCACCGTAGCAAGTAGGATTCCAGACGTTGCAACGATCCATCCAGAAAGATCCCGATCGCGGCTAAAAAGATCAAAACTGCCCAAGCTCGATCGACATTCAGAACCCCCTGCGCCGACATCAACAAAAAGCCCAAGCCCTGATTGGAGCCGATGTATTCCGCCACCAGTGCACCCACCAGTGCCATACCCAAACTCGTCCGAATTCCTGCAATCACCCAAATCACAACCGAAGGGAGAATCACCATCCGTAGGATTTGCCATTGACTCGCGCCCATTACCCAAAACGCATCGACTAATTCTGCTTGAATATTCTGTAACCCTTGATAGGTTGTAAAGAAAATGGGAAAAAAAGCGGCGAGTGCGGCTAACAAAACCTTAGAGGTTAAACCGATGCCAAACCAGATGATGAAAAAGGGCGCTAAGGCAATCCGGGGAATCGAGTTCAAAACTTGAATGTAGGGCAGCGCAATCTGAGAAGCAACCCGCGAATAAGATAAGGCAATTCCCACCGTTACCCCCGCCACGATCGCAAGAAGCAATCCCCCGATCGCTTCCTGCACCGTGATCCAAATGTGGAGAAAAATGCTCCCACTGGCAATTAGTTGAATAAATGCCTGTCCAATTTCGCTCGGTTTCCCTAGCAATCCTGGCTCGATGAGTTGAAATTGCTTACCCCAACTACCGCTCAATCCTTCCCATACCAATAAGATAATCAGCAATGGAGCGAATTGCACCAACAAACGGCGCACCACTCGCACCAAAGATGGCGATCGTTTGGCTGGGGGATTCAAAGAATTGGGCGATCGAAGGGGTTGTTCAATCACGAGTTTGCTGCTACTCACCAATACACTCCTCTCGAAATTAACGGCTCTGACTGGCTTCTCGTTGCTGTAAGACCTGTGTGGTTAGTTCTCCCCAAAGTTCCCGCTGAATCGCCTGGAACTGAGGATCCGTCCGAATCGTGAATGCCGATCGCTCCCGTGGTAAATCAATCTCAAACTCACGCACCAGTCTACCGGGACGGGCCCCGAGGAGAAAGACCCGCTGCGAAAGTACGATCGCTTCCTCTAGATCATGTGTCACTAAAACGAAGGTACAACCTGTATCCCGCCAAAGCCTGAGAAACTCATCTTGCAGAAGGACACGAGTTTGAGCATCCAAACTACTCAAAGGTTCATCCAGCAACACCACATCCGGCTGATAGATCAGCGTACGAATCAATAAAACTCGCTGTTGCATTCCACCGGACAACTCACTCGGGTAACTCTGCTCAAAGCCACCCAAGCCGTACTTATGCAGCAACTCTAATCCTCTAGCACGGCGTTCCAGCCGAGAGACTCCCCGAATTTCTAAGGGGGCAACCACATTCTCTAAAACCGTTCGCCAAGGCAGCAGCGTTTGTTTCTGGAAGAGATAGCCGATCGCATGATTTTGAGGACGACGAATTTCTCCCGCTTGCTCCACCCCCGATCGCTGAATTCCAGCAAAAGCATTTAATAACGTACTTTTGCCACATCCACTAGGCCCAATTAGAGTCAGAAATTCCCCTGGTTTGACCGCAAGATTAATATCCTGGAGAGCTTCAATTCGGCGCTGCTGAGTGCGATAGGTAATCGAGACATGCCGTGCTTCCAGTGCATAAGACGTTGCAAGGTTGGGAGTGTAATCAAGCCCGGTTTCCAGACTTGGCATCGTAAACGCCCTCCTCGTAGGGAACTGCTTTCTTGATCACACCCGTTTCCAGGAAGACTTTCTGATCGGCATCATAGGCGGCCTTACTGATCGAAGAATCCGTCGGAATTGCCCGTTTAATATCCCGCTGGATACTGCTAGCTAACGTCTCTGCGGAAGTTCCTTCAAAGCGTTTGACCAGTACCGCTGCTGCTTCTGTGGGAGCCGTCTTGTGCAAATAATCAAAGGTACGATTAGCCGCTTGGACGAGTTTCTCGACCGCATCCGGTTTATCCTTGAGAATCCGCTCGTGGGCTAACCAGGCACGAGTCATGGCTTCCGCCGCCCCAAAGTATTCCTGATGCACGGCTGGCTCAGTGGGATCTACTAAAATATATCCAGCTTTCTCTTCCAGGATCTTGGTCAAGTCAGGCGCGTTGGCAACGGCAGCATCCACCTGACCACTTTTGATCAGGGCATAGTTCGTACTCGATTCGCTGGCGACATATTTCACATCGCTCTCAGGCGTCAATCCATTTTTCTGGAGGTACTTTTCCGCCAGTGCCCAACTCCAACTTCCCACAGTCCCGATCGAGATACTCTTGCCTTTCAAGTCTGCGACTTTTTGCGTTGAGGATTGCAACTCTTGTCGCACAATCAGCGCTGCGTCCACAATATTGCGGCGATTTGCCACCACTTTTAATGGAATCCCTTTCAGTCGAGACAAATACACATGCAAAGGCGCTTGGGCACTGAAGTCCAACTCCCCGGCAACCACTGCATCTCGCATTTTGGTAGCACTTCTAAACTGGATCACTTCAACCTCTAGTCCAGCTTCTTTGAAGTAGCCCAAATCATAGGGAATCCACACATCGATCGAGTTAATTCCAGTGACGGCTCCAATTTTGATTTTGGTTGGCATTTTGATGACTGGACTAGATGGGGTGCTGGGCGCTGGCGAATTCGATACCGATTGTTGTGATTGATTTGTGTTGTTACACGCTGCGATTCCGAAGCTCAGGGAAGCTCCTAGAGAAAGATGTTGTATGAAGCGTCTACGCGTGACCATACGTTTGAGTTCAGTGGGTAAATAGGGGATTGGAGAGTGGACGGAATAGCAGAATGTCGGATGAACCTATCGGGGCAAATCTTCGCAATCAGAAAAACGATTGCAATGCAGCAATCAACCGATTAAGGGGGTTATGCTGCATTGCAATTGCATTGAGGGCTAACCAACAGCCGCTGCAACACGGTTATCGACAATTTTCTCAAAGGTTGCATCGGGCTTGATTAATCCCCACTTCACCATCCATTCATAGCTGCGGCGAAAATCAGCTTCTGGATAGGGAGCGGGATCAACGTAGCGTAACCGATTGCGGCGGAAGTCTGAGGGTTCTAGATGAACAATGTCTTCAGACACATCTTCGATCAAGTACTTCACAAAGTCGATCGGATTAGCTTGAAGATCTTTCACCGCTCGTCGAATTGCGCGATTCACCGCTTCAAAGGTTTCTGCATCGAGATCAGGGCTACCGATTTCCAAGCCAACATAGTGAGCTTCAGCAATGATCTTGTACCCCAGTTTCTCTGCCACAGTGATCCAGGGTTCCATCACGGCAACTGCATCGACCAATCCATCCCGCAAGGCTAGAAAGCGATTGGCTCCATCAATGTGAACCACTTGGATTTCACTATCTTTCAAGAATCCTTCTAGAAGCTGGATCACGATGTAGTGAGAGCCATGATGGAAGTTCACACCGATCGGGACGTTTGCCAAATCCTGTGGGATGTTATACGACGCATCGGGTCGCACAATAATGGCTTGACTCGCAACCGCTGCCCGCTTTGCGACAACCTGACCACCCCGCTGGCTATCATAGGTTCGACGCACCTGTCCCCACTCGCAGGCACGATAAAGGCTGGTTTCACTTTGTTCAAACGGTGAGGGGCCACCGAAAGAACTGACTGTATGATGATCCTGAATCAGTTGAGCATCGGAAACAGGTTTTTTGAAGCCATTCTTGACGATAAACTCGATATCGAGTCCTTCCTCAGCAAAATAGCCTTTTTCACGGGCAACATAATAGGGCAGCGAAAACACGGTGCCACTGATTTCAGTCCGAACCTTTTTGAGTGCTGAAACGTTACTCATGGTTGTATTCCCTGGGTCATTAAAAATTGATACCTTGCTGAATCGAGGAATCGTAGAGATTCCTCGATCGCCCAACACTATGCAGTTACCAAGTTCTGGTCAGCAGATTGGGTTTGTAACTGGTTCAGCTTCGATTCAATCGCCGTTCCCTTGAAGAAGTCAGGATTCGCTTCGGTGTAGAGTCGGTAGGGATTCTCAAACACATAGGCTTTGAAATCTGCTTCAGAAATGACCCCTTCTTCCACCAATTCCCAGCTTTCGGCCAGGGGCAAGGTGATATCGGGCACATCCCAGTGGCCCACATCGGAGGAGTAGATGGCGTTAATCTTGGCCCCCAAGGGATTCGCTTTGTCGTTGAAGGCAGCGGCGATCGTCCGATCGTCGGATTCCGAACCAAAGAAGAAGGGATTCACCCAGCGATCGCGAATGTCTTCCACGCGCTCAATTCCAGCTGCTGCAAAGTCCTCAAGTTCGCTGCCGACGGGTTCACGGCTATAGCGGTTGAAGGAGGCTCCAAGCACCGTCCGAGTCAGTTCCTCAGGGCTGAGGTCATAACCTTTTGTGATTTCCCCTCCAAAGCGCTCAAACAATTGATACAGCTCGTTAGAGTTGGTCAGCGCTGGGTTGTAGTTTTGCAGCGCCTTGAGATTGCGTTTGCCGTAGCGATCGACCAGATGAATGTAAACATGGGCACCCCAGTCTGCCCCCCCTTCCAAAAAGGCGGCCCGCAGTTTCGGGAAACGCTTCGTCACCCCACCAAAGAAGAGGGCTTTAGCAAAGGCTTGGGACCCATCGGCAAAGTGACCGATGTGGTTATTCATGTAATTGCTAATGGAAGAACGCCCTGTCCAGCCCTGGCTGCCATAGTGGGTGGTAATGGGTACACCCAGTTCCACAACCTTTGCCCAGAAGGGATCGTAATCATATTCACTATCTAGGCCAAAGAAGTCAATGTAGGAAGCGTACTTCGCAATTTCGGGGAACTGGTCAGCGGGATATTTGTCAGCGATCGATTTAATTGGACGGCGCACGCCTCCCGGAATGTTGATGACCTTCAATCCCAGGGTATTGACCGCAAATTCCAAATCTTCGATCGCTTCTTGGGGCGTGGTCATGGTGATGCCCGCCACCGGGGTTAGACGATCGCTATACTTGCGATAAATGTCTGCATGGTAGTGATTGATCGCCCGTTGCAATGCCTGACGATTTTCGGGTTTCGCGCCACCAGCGGCTAATGCGTTGTTGGGAAACAGGATGGAATAATCGGAACCCTGTTCCGCCTGCCGCTCATAGAGCAACTCCGGTAGCGTATAGGTTGCTAGATCCAAAGTATTGCGAGTGACCCGTGCCCACCATGGCGATCGGAGGGTGCGGTAGTATTGGCGCTCTTCTGGCGTTTGCTGATACCAATCCTTGCCATCTGCCTTAGAATTCAGGCGATAGTTTTCAGCTTTACGCAATTCATCCACCAAATGGGATCCGCCATAATGGGCAATGTAGTCCTCAAACGCAGGCGTAAAATCATTAGTGTGCACATCCGTATCAATCACGGGATAATCGAGATTGGCACGGATGGCAGCGGAACGGGAAGTATTCAACCGACTAACTTCAACCATGGTAGGTGTCTCCAAAGGTACAGTTTTTTCCAGGGTCTAGATTGACTAGGATCTGGATTGACATTGAGCTGGGTTGATCTAGATCTATCCAGATCTAGATCTGCGGTGGCCTTTGGGGCCATCGAATGGGGCTATCGAACAATTTGGTAGGGTTAGTTTGTCTGCTTGTGCAAAAGAGTGAAATACAGGATGAGGTTGGATTTCACCCAGAACTAGCCATACCAAAGCCTTTGCTATACGGCGACTAATTGCTTCTGCGATCGGGCAATTGCCAGTTGATTGTCTGGCCGCCGTAGACCGAGGTTTTCCCGCAGCGTCTTGCCTTCGTACTCAGTCCGAAATAGGCCGCGCTTCTGTAACACGGGAATCACCAAATTGACGAAATCCTCTAAGCCTGTGGGTAAAATCGGTGGCATGATATTAAATCCATCCGCTGCACCGTTGGTAAACCATTCTTCTAACTGATCTGCAATCCCTTCCGGCGTCCCAATGATGGTGCGATGGCCTCGGGCTGTAGCCAGTGCTAGATACAATTGACGCAGGGTTAAATTCCCGCGTGCTGTTAGATCCGCGACTAATTTCAGCCGACTCTTGTTGTTGTTGGTGTCGCTGGGGAGTTCTGGTGCAGGATCATCTAGGGAATATTGGGTTAAATTCACCCCTTTGTAATACTGCTTCAAAATGCCCCAGGCAACCTCATCATGGATTAAGGATTGCAGAAATTCGTATTTCTCCTGGGCTTCTTCTTCCGTGCGGCCAATGATTGGAAAAGCACCGGGCATAATTTTCAGATCATCCGGCGATCGGCCATATTGGGCCAATCGACCTTTAACATCCGCATAAAATGCCTGGGCATCTTCTAGGGTTTGATTGGCTGTGAAAATCACTTCAGCCGTCCGTGCCGCTAGGTCTCGCCCTGCTTCGGAAGCCCCTGCTTGCACAATCACTGGATAGCCCTGAGGGGGACGACCCACGTTCAGAGGCCCTTTAACGGAAAAATGTTTGCCTTGATGGTTGAGGACGTGGAGTTTCTCCGGCTCAAAATAGACCCCTGACTCCCGATCGCGAATAAATGCATCATCTTCCCAACTATCCCAGAGCCCTTTCACCACTTCCACAAACTCTTCAGCCCGCTCATAGCGCTGACTATGTTCTGGGTGGTGCGCGAGTCCGAAGTTGGCCGCTGCATTTTCATTCCCGGTTGTGACCACATTCCACCCGGCACGCCCGTTGCTGAGATAGTCCAAAGAAGCAAACTTCCGGGCTAAGGTATAGGGATCTTCATAGGTCGTAGAAGCCGTAGCGATAAATCCAATCCGCTCAGTGACTGCTGAGAGAGCCGAGAAGAGCGTCACGGGTTCAAAATGGACAATCTTACCATTTCGACTTTGACTTTCAGGAGCCCCTCCCCAAACACCAGGACTATCGGCCAGAAACACTGCATCAAACAAGCCTCGTTCAGCCGTTTGAGTAATGTGTTTGTAATGGGCAAAATTTAATCCAGCATCAATTTGAGCATCGGGGTGTCGCCATGCAGAAACATGATGCCCTGTGGCTTGAATAAATGCCCCTAAACGCAACTGACGTAGCTTACTCATGTTCTTTTGACGTTATTTTGACGGTGCTGTACAAAAACTAGAATCGCCAGACTGGTCAACTATCTGTAGCCTGTAGCGATGACTTTCGTAGTGCTGATTCTCGTAACGATGATTTCTGTAGTGATCGCTTAAGCAGTCACACACTAATTGTTAGATAGTCTAACTTTATAGAAAGCCAATCATCTTGTCAATCCTGAATATTTTATTTTAATTATTTTGATGACATTAAAAACTTGTTTATGCTTCTTAGTTTTTGTAGTTTTAATGTCTGTAGAAATGTTTTATATATTGCAATTAGCACGCGTTAGATTCTATTAAATCGATATTGCGTTGATGGATCAAGGAATATCGATTTAACATATAAGTCCTAATAAAAAAGCCTCCAAATTTGGAGGCTGAGAGAGGATAGTAAGGCTAAAGAAAGCACTGATTGATCTTGATTTTACGACATCCTTTAACTAGCTTGCTACTAGTCTATTACCAGGATACAGTCTATGACTTTTGGTAGTTAGGATGCCAACGCAACCAAGAACGTTCCAAATATCTAGCAACACTATCTGCTAGTTTGCCAAATAAAGCATACATGACGATCGCAAGAACAATCACATCGGTTTGCATGAATTCTCTTGCATTAGTTGCCATGTAACCGATGCCGGAATCGGCAGCGATCGTTTCAGCCACAATCAGAGTAAGCCACATAATTCCAAGGGAAAATCTGACACCTACTAAGATAGATGACATGGCTCCTGGAAGAATAATTTTCCAGAATAATTGCCAAGCATTTAAACCATAAACACGACCCATCTCAATCAAACCAGGATCTACCTGCCGAATGCCATGGAAGGTATTTAGGTAAATTGGGAACATCACCCCTAGGGAAACTAGAAATAATCGAGCTTCATCACCGATTCCAAACCACAGAATCACCAACGGTAAAAGTGCAAGGTTAGGAATCGTGCGCAACATTTGCAGCGTTGTATCAAACAGTGACTCTGAAACCCGTGAGATCCCGTTAATAATGCCCAGGGCAAATCCAATTCCTCCACCAATAATAAAGCCACTAATTGCCCGTAGGGAACTAATGCCAATATTTCTGGGCAGTTCACCAGATTGAGTCAGCTTAATCGCCGCTGTCACAACACTAAGGGGGGCTGGAAGAACCTGTGGAGGAATGACCCCAATCACTGCAAAAAATTGCCAAAACAAAAGAACAGTAATGGGAAATAGCCAGGGTAGGAAAACTTTAACCTTAGGATGATCTAAGTTAAGTTGGGGCTTTTCCTGAGAGTAATACTTCCTTAAAGAAGCTTTGATTCTGAAGGTACTCATGGACGTAAAAGAAACTCATAGAACGATAAAGGTGCTAGGGAACAGCTATTTGTTTCCTTGCTAGGATAGTTTGCTATATACACCCTTCAGGAATCTACTTTCGTAGGCTTATTAACTTCCCCAATGAACCCAAAGTAGGACTCTCGGCCCTATGCCTGAGCACCCACCAAAGCCTCAACTGAAAGGTCATGCTTACGCATCACTCGTTGCAAAATGATTTCAACCGTTTCTGCAAAAGCTTTACTAGCACGGTGTCTAGGGCGAGGTAAGTCAACCGGCACATCCATCACAACTTGACCATGCTCAATTAAAATAACGCGATCGGCTAAGGCAACAGCTTCTTCAACGTCATGGGTAATCAGAAGTGAGGTAAACTGTTGCTCCTGCCACAAATCCTCTAGCAGTTGCTGCATTTCAATCCGAGTTAAAGCATCCAACGCCCCTAAGGGTTCATCCAGCAAGAGCAAGTGAGGTTGGCTAGCTAGGGCTCGAGCTAGGGCAACTCGCTGACGCTGCCCCCCAGAGAGCGCAGCAGGCCACTCATTAGCCTTTTCTTCAAGGCCAACGGATTGTAAAACCTGTAAAGCCCGAGGTCGGCTGCCCACAGCGCCCAGTAATCCCAACTCAACATTGGCCAAGACCCGCTGCCAGGGCAGTAGTCGAGAATCCTGGAACATCATCCGTACTGTAGGGCTCAGTCTTTGGGTTCGTTGTCCATCTAGTAAAACACCACCTGCACTTGGTGTTTCTAGACCGGCAATCAGGCGTAGTAGGGTACTTTTACCACACCCACTGCGACCAACGATCGCAACAAATTCTCCAGGTTTCACCTCCAAATTCAATTCTCTTAGAACTTTATTTGTCCCGAAAGACTTTTCTAACCCTTCAATAACCAGATGTGTTCCAAGACGCTCATAGCTCATACCGAAACCTCTAGTGAGAACCCCCAGGTGATTGATTCTCTTGGCCATGGAGTAACTATAGAGAAATGTAATCTAAAGCACTAATGCGAATGGAATAGCTGACAGTAAGATATAAATGGGTACGTCCACTGTAAGCCTATTCCTGTTTGATAAAACGCTAGTCGATTAGGATACGTCCCTCTTAATCCATAACCAAGCAGTTTTTACTACTTCATAGTCTTCGCCAAAAACTTTACTAACAATGTGACCTTGATTAATAAAGCAGAAAAAACAATGAAGTAGGAAGTGGCAATTTCTACCTGATGCTTCTCAGTATAGGTGGATGACTTTGCGAACACAAAGTACGTTCAATACTAAATAAAAGTACTTTTTATACAAAACACTGAGTTTGCACTCATGGCCTTGTTGTGCTGGTTTGATTAATATTTCCTAAAAAAATACCTCATCAACATTGGATGAGGTATGAGTATCAGCAAATAGCAAGTACCTTAATTCGACGCCCGCTATCAAGTTCGATTCGGTTTAACCAACATATTGGGGTAGTTAGGAGATTTCTAACAAAGAAACTACCCAGGGTAAAATGCTTTCAGTTGTTCCAACAAGCAAGGAAGCAGAGACTTGAAAAACGCTCCTCAATCTGAAAATCCCCTTAGTTCATCGCAA